>CBEVGD010000037.1:0-15276 GCA_965549355.1 uncultured bacterium
CTGATCGTTTTTATTAGTATTTATTTTCTACATGCTGTTTAGATTAAAGGGGCTTATTACATCAAAGACAAATCCTACTATAAGCAGCGAGACCATTAAAAATATCCCGAAATAATTCGCCGCTTCCACCAGCTTTCCGGGTACCGGTTTCTTCCTTATGGTCTCTATGATGAGCAGCACAATATTACCTCCGTCAAGCGGCAATATTGGAAGCAGATTGCCAAATCCTATCAATATGGAGACCAGAGCCATAAAAAGAATAAAATTCTGTATTCCCATTGAAATAGACTGCTGAAAGATGCTTATAACTCCTATGGGAGACACGGGCCTGGCCTGATCGAAAGGCAGCTGGCCGCTAAACAGCATTCCAAAAAGCTTCACATAACTTACGAGTATATCTCCTGTCATCTTGAAGCTTTCCTTTATTACCTTATAAAAACCGGGCCTCACTTTAATATATTGAGGTGATATTCCAAGATAACCATTCCCTTCGACCGTATCCAGTACGGGTTCAATAGTCATCTCGCTGCCGCTTCTTATTATTGTATAGCTTACCTTTTCTCCCGGCTTTTCCCGTGTCTTTTCGGCAAATTCATCCCATGTCTCTATTTTTTCCCCATTTATGGCCGTGACCCTGTCGCCAATATTGAATCCATAATCCCCGGCAGGAGTTTCCGGCTGTACATAATCTATTGTCGTATTTGGCTCATATATTCCCATACTCAAAAATACTGCGATAAGCATGATGGCAAAAATCACATTAAAGCCGGCACCTGCAAATATCGTAAGGAATTTTTTGTAGAAAGGCTTGCCCTGATATGACTGATTTTCCATTCCTTCCGGTATTTCTTCGTTCCTGTCCATGCCCATTATCCTCACATAGCCTCCTACAGGAATTGCTCTTAGCCCGTATTCTGTTCCAGTCTTTGATTTAAATTTGAATATCTTCGGTCCGAAACCCATAAAAAATTCATGCACATACATCCTGCCGGCTTTTGCAAATATAAAATGGCCGAATTCATGGACAATAATTATTAGCGAAAAGCCTATTATTGCTAAAATATATTGGAGGATTATCATATATACTCTATACCTTTCCAAATCTTCTATGGCGTTTTTGATATTCCTTAATTGCCTTTAAAAAATAATTCTTCTTAAAATCGGGCCACAGGACCTTGCTGAAGTATAATTCAGTATATGATATCTGCCAGAGCAAGAAATTGCTTACCCTGCACTCCCCGCCTGTCCTTATTAGAAGGTCGGGATCCGGGATATCTGCCGTTAAAAGATACTTTGAAAAGGTGTCTGTATCTATGTCCGAATACTTAAGTCTCCCCTCTTCGACATCCCTACAGATCTTTCCGGCTGCTCCGGTTATTTCCTGCCTTGAACCATAATTTAATGCAATATTGAAGTTAAGGACCTTATTGCCGGCCGTCTTTGTTTCAGCATCCTTATAAGTCTTAAGAATTTCCCGGGGTATGCCGTCCCTATCCCCTATAAGCCTCAGCCTGATCCCATGGTTATTAAGCAGTTTCAACTCATTCCTTAGAGTCACGGCAAAGAGATCCAGCAGGAACTTGATCTCTTTTTTGGGTCTCTTCCAGTTTTCACTTGAAAACGAATATACTGTAAGATATCTTATTTTAAGTTCAATACAGGCTGCTATTACTTCCCTTAATGATTCTACTCCTGCCTTATGGCCCGCAGAGCGCGGCAGATTTCTTTTCGCGGCCCATCTGCCATTTCCATCCATTATTATCGCGACATGGGCCGGTATGTTTTTACCGGGTATATTGTCTTTGATAATACTTTTTCTTGAAGTAAATATTGAAGAAAATAAGTTCAAGGCTCATATACCTACACTTCCATGATTTCCTTTTCCTTTTGCTCGAGAGCTTTGTTTATTTTCTCTGCAAACTCATCCGTTATATCCTGGACTTCTTTCTGGGATTGTACCAGATCATCTTCAGTTATATCTCCGCCGGTTTCCATTTTTTTGAATTCATCGTTTGCATCTCTTCTTATATTTCTCATGGCTACTCTTCCGTCTTCGGCTACTTTTTTTACAAGCCTGACCAGTTCGAGTCTTCTTTCTTCATTAAGGGGAGGTATGGCCAGCCTGATCACCTTGCCGTCATTGGTCGGATTTATCCCCAGGTCGGACTTGATTATCTGAGTCTCGATCTCCTTTAAAAGTTTTGGGTCAAAAGGAGAGATGAGTATCATCCTTGGCTCGGGAACACTTATATTTGCCGCATGTTTTATCAGTGTCCTGGTACCGTAATAGTCGATAAAAACATTATCCAGGAGCGCTACTGAAGCTCTGCCCGTCCTGATTGTATTGAATTCATGCTGGGTGCTCTCAAGAGATTGACTCATTCTTTTTTTTGTTTCGCTTATGACTCTGTCTTTCATTTTTACCCCTTTGATACTAAAGTTCCTATATCTTTCCCCATTATAACACCTTTAATATTTCCAGATACCTTTATATCAAAGACTCTAATGGGAAGATTATTTTCCCTGCAAAGTGATATTGCCGTAGAATCCATTACTCTGAGATTCCCACTGAGGACCTGTGTAAAACTTAATCTCTTGAATTTTTTTGCATCTTTGAATTCATGCGGATCCCTGTCATATACTCCATCCACCTTTGTAGCCTTAAATATTATTTCGGAATTTATTTCAAGCGCTCTCAGAGCTGCAGCGGTATCGGTTGTAAAATATGGATTTCCCGTGCCTCCGGCAAAGATGACCACCCTTTTTTTCTCAAGGTGTCTGACAGCTTTCCGCCTTATAAATGGTTCCGCTACCTCTTGCATGGTTATTGCTGTCTGCACCCTTGTCATTGCTCCTATCTTTTCAAGGGCATTCTGAAGGCCAAGTGCATTCATTATTGTAGCAAGCATCCCAATATAATCAGCTGTGGTCCTGTCTACGCCATTTGCACTTGCAGATACTCCCCTCCAGAAATTTCCGCCTCCGACCACTATGGCTATCTCTACTCCAAGGTCCACTACTTCCTTTATCTGGCCCGCAATACCCGCAATTATAACAGGGTCTATATTATGGCCGCCGCTTCCAAGCAGAGCCTCTCCGCTGATCTTTAGTAATACTCTTTTGTATTTTGGGTCAGCCATTTAAATATTTTGCTTAAAAAATTTATTGAACAAATACTTTATTATTTTTCCCCCAGGACATAACGGCAAAATCTTTTTATTACTATATTCTCACCTATCGTAGCTATTCTTTCCTTAAGGAGTTCATCTATCTTTTTATCCGGATCTTTAACAAATGCCTGCTCAAGCAGTACGCTTTCCTCATAATATTTCTTTATTCTGCCTTCAGCTATCTTATCCACGATATTTTCCGGTTTTCCGTCATTTATGGCCTGTTTTCTATAGATATCTTTTTCTTTTTCTATCTCTTCGGCAGGAACTTCCTCTACGGAGACATATGAAGGATCAGCAGCGGCAATATGAAGTGCCACATCATGGACAAATGACTTAAACATCTCATTTCTGGCCACGAAATCCGTCTCGCAGTTTACCTCGATCAGGACGCCTATTTTTGATCCATGGTGAATATAGCTTTCCACCATGCCTTCTTTTGTCGCTCTCGAAGCTCTCTTTGATGCCTGCGCCAGTCCCTTTTCCCTTAATATTTTTTCGGCCTTTGCCATATCTCCATTTGCCTCAAGAAGGGCCTTCTTGCAATCCATCATCCCCGCATTGCTTTTTAATCTTAATTCTTTTACCAGTTCTGATTTTATTTCCATTTTTCCATATCCTCCTATTTATACCCAGGTATTTTCTTCCGGCTTTTCATCCAATTCATCTTCTGATTTCTCCTGTTCGAGTTCCCTTGATTCTTTGGCCTCGGGACCCGTCTCTCTTTTGATCTGCTCCTGTGCTCCGGCCTTTACTCCATCCGCTATTACTCTTGTTATTAACCCGCAGGAACGGATAGCATCATCATTTCCGGGTATGACATAGTCTATAAGATCAGGATCGCAATTTGTATCGGTGATGGCAATTATTGGTATACCGAGCTTCTGCGCTTCATTTACCGCAATTATTTCCTTACTGGGGTCTACAATATATACAATATCAGGAATTCTTTTCATATTCCTTACGCCCCCAAGATTATGCATGAGCTTCTCATACTGCTTTTTTATTCCGAGAACCTCTTTTTTGGGAAGTTTGTCGAATACTCCCGATTCTTCCATTTTTTCGATCTCTTCAAGTCTTTTTGTCCTTGTGTTGATCGTGGCAAAATTGGTCAATGCTCCACCCAGCCATCTGTTTCTTACATAAGGCATCCCGCATTCAACGGCAGCGTTTTCGATTATATCCTGTGTCTGCTTTTTTGTACCGACAAACAGGACCACACCTCCGCCGCTGACTACTTCTTTTACATATTCATATGCTTCGAGAAGTAATTCCAGGGTCTTTGTAAGGTCGATTATATATATGCCGTTTTTTGCAGCATGTATATACTTCTTCATCTTTGGGTTCCATTTTTGGGTCTGGTGCCCAAAATGCACTCCTACTTCAAGGAGCTCCTTCATCGTGACAACGCTCAAAATCCTACCTCCTAATTATGGTTTTCCTCCACTGCTTTAACAAAAGTTTCTTACACCATATTCCCGCAAGCAGTGTGTGTTTTTTTAAGTTACAAGTCTAACATAATATATGTTACCGGGCAAATAATCAATATATTTTTAGTATATATTTTTTTATTATACAGCATCACTTTATTTTACTTCTGGGATGAAATTTTCTATAGTCGGCTCTTAATTTTTCAATATCCATATGCGAGTATATTTCGGTAGTGGTAATACTCTCATGACCCAATAGTTCCTGTATCTCCCTGATCCCCGCACCTTCCTGAAGGAGGTGGGTGGCAAAACTGTGTCTCAGGCTATGGGGAGTAATATTTTTTTTTATCCCGGCAAACCTCACATTCTTTTTCACTATTTCCCTTATACTTCTTGAAGTCAGCCCTTTCCCCCTGCTATTTAAAAGCAAATGCCTATCCCCTGAGTAACTCTGGCTATTTTTATCAAAGCTTAGTTTTCTGCGAGCATCTTTAATATACCTGTCTATCCAGTAAAGTGCCGTATTATTAATATACACAATTCTCTGTTTTCTTCCCTTTCCGGTGACCTTTATCTCATTATTTTTAATATTGATATCTTCCATCATTATATTCTCCACTTCGCTTACCCTTGCACCGGTGGAATATATAAGCTCCAGTATGAGCCTGTCTCTTACTTCAAGACTGTTTCCGGCCTTCATGGCGCCAAATACCCTCTTTATTTCACTGCGTGATAATATTGTATAATATTTTTCCCTTCTTCTTGGTACGCTTATAAGCTGCGATAGCCGGGTATTTATTATCTTATTATCTTCCAGGAAGCGGAAGTAATTGATATAGGAAGAATACTTGCGGACCATTGTCCGGTTGGCATATTTTTTTGAATCCAGAGATTTCAAAAAACCGCGGAATACCGAAAGATCCAGATAATCCAGATTTAAAATATCTTTGTCCTTTAAAAAACTAATTAACTGCGCGATATCCTCTTTATAGGACCTTATGGAGTTTTTGGTGAGGTTCTTTTCATATTTTATATATTTTATATATAGTCCCAGGCTCTTGTCAGGATCCATCTCTATAAATAATCACTTTCAATATCTTTCATTTTCTTCTTCAGGTCCTCCCTGTCTTCATTTATTTTCTCCGGACCCTTAAGATTCCTGTCTCCGCTAAGTCTCCCGCCATCAAAATTATATTGTCTGACCCTTTCAAAATAATTCTTCAGATCCTCGATCATATTAATGATCCCATATCGGATTTTATCCGACCTGTAATCTATTTTTAGATTATCCTTTGACAGGTCTTCAAGTATGTAGTCAAATTTATACATTGATTTATCAAGTATGGCTTCGCCCCTGGAAGGGTTTATGCTTTTTCCCAAAGAAAGTGTCCTTAGAAGACCCCCAAGCTCTTTCTTGATTATATTGTCATACTGGAAGAGCGCCATCCCCAGAGGGTTTTTGGGGCTCATTATCTTCTTTCTTTTAAACAATGACATCTATTATCTCCTCTGTCTTAACGCTCTCGTCCCGGATTTTAAAAACCGGGAACTTTTGCTTTTGTTCCTAAATTTTATTTTAATAGAAAACACTTTTTAACACAAAGACTAATCAGACCTTTTATAATGATTCGAAGGGCCTTCGGATATGAGCTCCTCCATCTCGAGAAATGAAAGCGTATTGATCAGATCTTTTACAGGCACGCCGCACCTTATACTCAGGGCATCAATGCTTATGGCCCTGTAGCCTATATTATCATATATCCTGGAATTCTCCGGAGTCAGAATAGCTTTTTTACCTTTAGCGCCACCTGTACCGGCCCCTCCTCCGCCTGCAGGCTTTTTTATATTCTGGGCCCTAAAAATATACTGAAATTCTTCCAGTATATCCTCTATGCATTCGACCAGCTTTGCTCCGTTCTTTATAAGTCTGTGGCAGCCCCTGCTTGAATCGCTGAAAATACTGCCCGGGACAGCAAATACTTCCCTATTCTGCGACAGCGCTATTTCTCCTGTTATCATAGCCCCGCTCCTTCTTCCGGCTTCTACGATTATAACTCCGCTGCATATCCCGCTTATTATCCTGTTTCTTACCGGAAAATTTTTTCTAAGAGGAGGCGTTCCCGGAGCAAATTCCGTTATAACGGTGCCATTGCCCAGGATATCATCATGCAGTCCAATGTTTTCAGGAGGATAGATTATATCAGGTCCGCTCCCCAGTATTGCTATGCTGCCCCCTTTTTCCTTTATTGCCTCCCTGTGTGCAATGCTGTCGATACCCAGGGCAAGCCCGCTCGCGATAGTAATGCCTTCCGCTGAAAGGGACCTGCTGATATATGAGGCAGCTTCAATACCGTATTTTGTACACTTTCTGCTGCCCACTATTGCAATATTAAATGTATCTATCATCTTTCGGCCCCTGAAAAAAAGGACAGGGGGAGGTGAAAAAATATTTTCAAGCTGATGCGGATAATCCGGCCCGCCGATATATATCGCTTTGAAGTATCCTTTTTCCATTCCGCGCATAATATCATCATATTGTTTGTCTTCTGGCGGCTCCGCAGGTCCTATAGCATTCAGGCCGGGCTGACTATATTTTCTACATCCTCCTTTTAGAAAGAATTCATTAGCTAACGCAGTACTGCCTTCCATCTTCCTGTATACCCTGATATATTCAGCCGGACTTTTTTTTATATGGTAAAGTATGTGTAGTAATTCTTTGAGCTCTTTATTCATAAATTTTTACTGCCCTGTAACTGACTGATTCCATAATATGCCCGTCTTTTATCTCCGGGCTCCCGTCTATGTCGGCTATTGTCCTTGCGACCTTTATGATCCCGGAAAGTCCCCTGGCAGATAGCCTGTACTTTTTCCCGACCCTGCAGATCATCTCACTTGGGACCTTTTTCTCTTTGATCCATCTATTTATTGCTTCCTGGCCCACCTCGGAATTATATTTTGTATTTCTGCTGTCTATATATCTCCTCTTCTGGATCGCAAGTGCAAAACTTACTCTTTTTTTAATATCCAGCGAACTTTCTCCCTGGGGATTATTAATATAATCGTTCTCAGAAAGCCTGTTCACAAAAACTCTCATATCTATCCTGTCAAGTATCGGCCCGGACAGATTGTTCCAAAATCTCTTGACCTCTCTCTCGCTGCATTTGCAGGTATTGCTGCTATCGCCCCAGAATCCGCATTTGCATGGATTAGTGGCAGCAATAAGCATGAAGCTGCAGGGAAAACTATATGAAAGCTGATTGCGCGTGATCACTATTTCCCGGTTCTCCATCGGCTGTCTGAGATCTTCTATCAGGTCCGAAGAAAACTGGGAAAACTCATCAAGAAAGAGGATTCCTCTATGTGCCAGGCTTATTGCTCCCGGTCTGGGATTTGCTCCTCCACCTATAAATCCAGCCCTGCTGACTGTATGATGAGGGTTTACAAACGGCCTTCTGCGGACGAGGTCCTCTATGCTGCCATTGCAGAGGCTGTGGATCTTTGTGACTTCTATCCTTTGCTTTATATCCATATCGGGTATTATGGATATGACTCTGCCCGCAAGCATGGTCTTCCCGCTTCCCGGAGGACCTATCAGAAGTATGTTATGCATCCCTGCGGCTGCTATCTCCAGAGCCCTTTTTGCCTTGTACTGGCCCTTCACTTCAGTAAAATCAGGACCCATTATGTCTTCTTCGGCCTTTACGGATTTCTTACGGTCAAGCGCATGCTTTCCTATATCATCATCTTCTATAATATCTGTGATCCTCTTAAGTGAGCTGCATGGAATGATATTGACCCTGTTAAAAGGTCCTGCCTGATTTGCAATACCGCTGGGGACAAAAAAATATTCTTTCTTGAGTTCTTCTGCTTTTTCAGCCATCGATATCAGCCCCCTGACAGGATTTATTTTCCCATCCAGGGAAAGCTCGCCTATAAAGCAGCAGCTTTCAAACTTCTTATGGCTGATCTGTCCGCTCGCCGCCAGTATTGAAAGGGCTATTGGAAGGTCGTAAAGCGATCCCTCTTTTTTTATATCAGCCGGAGATAGGTTTATTATTATCTTTTTAACAGGAAAATCAAAACCACTATTAAGAATCGCGGACCGTACCCTCTGCCTGGATTCATTTACTGCCTTCCCGGGCAGGCCCACCAGATAAAGTCCCGGAAGGCCCCTTGAGATGTGCACCTCAATAGTGACCTTTATTGCCTCTATTCCGATCAGTGCAAAACTATCCAGTTTAAAAAACATGCACTAATTATATATATAAATACATAATTGTGCAATTATGAAATAAAATAAAATTTTTAGGTTTTGAAAAATATCTTATGTTTTTAATAAGGCAGGCTATATATTAATAAAATGGGGAACTTCTATTACAATATATTTGGCGGGGTACCAAAAATTATTGATTAATATTTATTAATCTATTTTACAACCTGCCTTATTAAAAACATAATCAAATCCTGTAAAAGGCCTTATATATCTTCCTCTCCAGCATAAGATCCAACCCTTTCTTAAAATCAGCCAGAGGCAGGACTTCAGATTTTAAATCTGATACATCGATTTTTTTATCCCTGACTATCATATCAAAGGATCTTGCAAGGGTATCGGGAGTAGCAGAATATGTACTTTTTATTGTAAGCTCACCTTTATATATCCGATTAAAGTCTACCGGTATCGGGTCAATATTAAGGCCCATCCCAAATATATTTATCTGTCCCCCCGCCCTTATATAGGAGAGGGCATCAGCCACCGTGAATTTATTGGTAACTGTAAGTATGGCAGAATCTATGCCGACAGGAGCTATCCTGGCTATTTCTGTGCATAGATCCTTCTTTGAAGGATTTATTATGTGGTCCGCACCGGTTTCTCTGGCCAGAGCCAATCTTTCTTCATCCAGATCGATTACCACCGCATCAAGACCTGCCAGTTTTATTAATTTGACAAATAATATGCCGATAGCGCCTGCACCTACAATAGAAAATATATCACCTTGCTGGTAAGATATTCTGTCCATGGCCCTGATGCAGCAGGCAAGGGGTTCCACGATTAAAGCTTCAAGAAGATCCATGCCCTCCGATATCTTAAAGGTGGTATTGTTTATATGATCTCTTGAAAGCCTTATATACTGGCAAAAGCCTCCGGGATAGATATTGGTCCTTTTAAACATACTGCACATAGTATGATTACCGTGTTTGCAGTAATGGCACCTGCCGCAGGGTATATGGTGTGCAGCTACAACGATATCCCCCCTTTTGAACTTTTTGACTTTTGGACCTGTCTCGACTACTCTTCCTACAATCTCATGTCCGTATATTGCCGGCTTTTTATCATTGGTATCAAATATCTTGGTTATATCTGAACCGCAGAGTCCGCAGTTCATCATCTCTATCAGCATATCATCATCTGAAATAGATGGCCTGTCCACCTCTTCGATACGGAAATCTTTTTCGCTGTAGCAGAACAGAGCTTTCATTATAGTTTAAACACCTGAGATCCTTAAATAACTGAATATATTATTAATAGTCCGGTAATGATTATTCTCCTATAGAATTATCACATTAAATTATTACCCGTCAATCTAATTTGTAATATTATACTTTATCCCCTTTTGCTTGCCCATAAGCTCCAGGGCCTCTACAAGCCTCTCAAGGGGCATATCCGAAGTTATGAACTTTGATGTGTCAAAGAGACCCTTCTCTATTAGCTTGAATGCCTTCCTGACATAGTAAGGGGTGTGGTGATAGACTCCCTTTATGGTAAGCTCGCTGTAATGAATCAGTTTTGTATCTATGGTTATCGCTGTACCTGAGGCGCATCCGCCAAATAAGTTTACGGTACCTCCCTTTCTTGCCATAAGTATCGTCATCTCCCATACCTTTGGAAAGCCTGTGGCCTCAATGGCAACATCCACTCCCCTTCCGCCATCGGTGAGGTCCTTTACGGCACGGACCTGATCATCTACTTCTGCGGCATTTATAGTAAAGTCAGCACCAAGCTCCTTTGCTACTTCAAGCCTTTCACCGGATAGATCGCTTGATATGACTATGGCTCCCTTTAGCTTTGCAAGGGCCACAAAGAATAGCCCTATTGGACCGGCCCCGTTTACAGCCACCATATCACCTTCTGTTATATTCGACTCATCTATTCCGTGGACAGCACAGGCAAGGGGCTCCAGAAGGGCTGCCTGTTTGTAATCGATATGATCCGGGATCTTCAGCGTATTAACAGATAATATAGGGGCAGGCACCTTTATATACTGCCCGTAGGCTCCGTTATTGTACACAAGGTTCTCACACATGGAATAGCGCTCGAGCTTGCAGTAGTAGCATCTAAAGCATGGTACCGAGTTTACCGCTACTATCCTGTCGCCGATAGCAAAGTCTTTTACACCGCTTCCAAGCTCGACTACATCCCCTGCCCATTCATGGCCGAATACCGAGCCCTCCACTATCATGGTGGGATGTCCCCTCTTATAGGTCTTGAGATCGGAGCCGCATGTAAGTGCGCTTTTTATCTTTACAAGGGCCTCTCCGGGTCCTGTCGCCGGGACATCAGTCTCCTCAAATCTTACATCCCCGGGACCGTAGAATAGCTGTGCTTTCATTTTTTTTACCATTTATCTTCTCCAGTTTAAAATATAATCAAAGATATCTTAATATTCGTCCAAATTCTTTTTAACTTCTCCTACGATCCTTTCAGGCTGGGGTATATAGAATTTCTCCATTACCGGAGAGAAGGGAGCAGGAGTATTAGGGGCAGCAATGCGGATTATCGGAGAAAGCAAATAATCCGGGATTATTGCTGAAATTTGTGCACTTATTTCCGCTCCTATACCGCCCTGTTTTGGGGACTCTTCCACTATAAAAAGTCTTCCGGTCTTTTTAACAGACTCCGATATCAAATCTATATCTAAGGGCCATAGGCTCCTTAAATCTATAACCTCGCATGATATGCCCTCTTTTTCAAGAGCTTCAGCAGCGAGAAGGCTATGGTGCACCATAAGAAGATGCGCAACTATTGTTACATCTTTACCTTCTTTTCTGGTGACTGCTTTTCCTATGGGTATTGTATAGTCCTCATCCGGAATATCGGAAGAAGCATCTATTGCTCCCTCTTCCTTTCTCATCCCCTTTGAACCGTAAAGTAATTTGTGCTCAAACATAAGTACCGGATCATCATCCCTTACGGCAGTTTTTAAGAGCCCGTATGCATCATAAGCCGTAGAAGGGGCTACTATCTTTATACCCGGACAGTTTATAAAATATGGCTCCATATTTTGTGCATGCTGGGAACCTCTCCCCGTGACTCCGACAGGAGCTCTCATGACTATGGGAACCTTTAGCTTGCCTCCCGACATATAGCGGAGCTTTGCTATCTGGTTTACAACCTGGTCCATAGCACAGAGAAGGAAGTCCCCGTACTGAACATCAGCAATAGGCCTCATGCCCATAACAGCTGCTCCGCAGGCAGTTCCAAATATCCCTATCTCTGAAATAGGGGTGTCTATTATTCTCTCTCTGAAGTTCTTTTCCAGACCCAGGGTTACGGTAAATGCTCCTCCAAATCCGCCTTCTATACCTATATCTTCACCTATATGAAAGACATCAGCGTCTCTTTCCATCTCTTCATTAATGGCTTTTCTCAAAGCTTCTGCAATACTTAAATTCATTTCGGTACCTCCATGGAGACATATAGATCTTCAAATGTATCTTCGGGTCTGGGATCAGGACTTTCCTGCGCAAATGAAATTGCTTCATCCAATTCCTTTTCTATTTGAATATCAATTTTTTCTAAATCACTAATCTCAACGATCTTTTCTTTTAAAAGAATCTTTTTAAAATTATCTATTGGGTCCTTTTTGGCCCAGAACTCTTTTTCTTCTTCCGGGATATAGTTGCAGGGGTCTCTTCTTGAGTGGCCGCAGAATCTGAAAGTCTTAAGCTCAAGAAGCGTCGGTCCTCCGCCCTCCCTCGCTTTCTTTAATACTTTTTTCGCATTAAAATATACATCAATGACATCCATGCCATCAGCAATCATGCCTTCCATCCCATAGCTCTGGGCCCGGTCAGCGATATTCTCTATCTTGAGCATCTTTCCTATATTGGTAGAGGCTCCATAAAGATTGTTTTCACATACATAGACCGCAGGAACATTGTATACCGCAGCCATATTAAGCGCTTCATGAAATGCCCCTTCATTAGAGGCTCCGTCTCCAAAGAAACTTAGCGCCACTCTTTTTTGTTTCCTTAGCTTAAAGGATAGAGCTATACCGACTACAATTGGGAGGTTTCCCCCTACGATAGCAATAGCGGGCAGCATTCCCTTTTCAAGATTCCCAAAATGCATAGAACCGCCTTTCCCCTTGCAGCATCCGGTTGTTTTCCCGTAAAGCTCGGCCATGAGTTCTTTGAAAGATAGTCCCCTTGCAATTGCATGCCCGTGGGATCGGTGAGTAGAAGCTATCACATCGTCGCCTTCAAGTGCAGAGCATACTCCTACAGCACATGCTTCCATCCCGATATATTGATGAATGGTGCCTGGCATCTTTCCCTCTAAGAATAAAAATCTTATTCTTTCTTCAAAATTTCTTATCTCAACCATTTTCCTGTAAAAGGTGAGAAGTTTTTCTTTTCCAAGTTCTTTTACTTCATTTTTATAATTCACTATCTCCGACCTCCTCTAAAAGTCTTTTTATTTCTGTTAGAAATGATGCAGCCTGAGCTCCATTGGCTATGCGGTGATCAAAGCTGCCGGTTATATTAAAAACGTTCCTGATTGCCATGGTATTATCATCAGCTACTTTTAGTATTTTCCCTATCTTTCCTATAGCGAGAAGTACCGCCTGGGGGTAATTGATCACTCCATAAAATTCATCTATAGGATAGATCCCTAAATTAGTTATAGTATAGGTACCTCCTGAAATATCTTCAGGTTCAAGTTTTTTATTTTGAGCCCTGGCAGCAAGCTGTTTTACTTCCCGGTCGATCTCCCGCAGCTGTTTTTTATTGGCATCTTTCAGGACAGGAACATAAAGCTCGTCATCGGCCGCAACTGCAAACCCGATATTGATCCGGCTGTTTTTATATATCTTGTTATCCTTAAAGTATCCATTTAACCGCGGAAATTTCTCCAGTGCTTTTGCGCAGTAATATATAAAATATGAATACATTGATATTTTTTTAACATTTTCGTCTGCATTTCTAGTCTCAAGCAGGTTGTCCGCCATAACTTCCGTTTTCAAGTAATAATGAGGTATGCTGGTCTTGCTTTTATAGATATTTGCTGAGACAGCCTGCTGATTCGGAGTAAGGCTCCAATACTCTTCACTGCCGCCTTTACCGGACCCGCCATCACCTTTCTTATTATTAATATGATCTTCAAGGTCTTTTCTGGTGATAATACCCCGCGGTCCCGTACCTTTCACTTCTGAAAGATCTATATTGTTTTTGTCTGCAAGTCTCTGCACAAGTTTCGTTGCCTTTACCTTAGATGAAGCCTCCCCGGGGATTTTATGATCTTCTTTTTTATCTTCCCCTTCAGGGCTTTCTTCTTTCTCAGGGTTTTCCTCTTTAGAAACAGGGGGCGGACCGGTGATTTCACCTTTTTCACCAAGAATCGCTATCACAGATCCTGTTTTTACCTGCTGGCCCGGTTCCCAATTCAGTTTTAGGACCATACCGTCTGCAAAGCTTTCCACTTCCATATTGACTTTATCAGTTTCAACTTCGCATAATATGTCACCCTTTTTTACGCTGTCGCCATCTTTTACCATCCATCTGAGAAGTTTCACTTCATCAGTAGTCTGGCTAAGATTTGGCATCTTAATTTCAACTGCCATTACCTGATCAATCCTTTCTATCTCTTATTATGCTTTTCCTGCGCTTCTATAAAGCTGCATATATTTCTCCACGGTCCTCTGGACCTCTATTCTGGCTTTTATCAGAATATCTTCTTTAAATCCTGAACCGATCACTTCGTATACATTACAATCATCTTTTAAGTCTCCAATCGCATTTCTTAATGCAGCAAAGTATCTTTTCTTTAGAATTCCTCCGAGGTTGAATTTAGTCACTCCGAGATCTATAGCTTTGCCAATGTCGGCATTACTCATATTGCTTCCGCCATGCAGCACCAGGTGGACATCCGTTGCTTCTCTTATCTCTTTTAATCTATCAAAATCAAGTTCCACTTCTTTCCCCTGTCTGTGCGATTGGCCGACATTAATAGATAATGAATCTATTTTTGTTTTGGATACAAATCTTTTTGCTACTTCCGGATCAGTCAATTTAGACTCTATTACATTGCCGGTCAGCATATCGAGCCCTGGAAGCTCATCGATCTCAGCCTCCACACCCACTGAACTTCCATGTGCCTTCTCTACGATCTTTGAGACTTTTATCGTAAGCTCATCCACAGTCAAGCCGGAATCCACAAACATCACCACATCATATCCATGGTCCACTGACTCAAGAACTGAATTAAAATCCCTTGATTCATTAAATATTGTACATGCGGGGACAGAGATGCTTTTACATGCTTCTCCGGCCAGACTTGCATAGATATTTAATTTGTCTTCTACTGCTCTTTTTTCATTTGTTAGAAATAAGCCGCCAAAACCAATGATCACCGGGGATTTCATCTTCTCTGCAGCATCGCATACTGCAAGAAGGGA
>CBEVGD010000038.1:0-15259 GCA_965549355.1 uncultured bacterium
TTACGAATATTTTGATTTTATGATAGATAAGTTAACAGAAGTCTTTTAAAAGAGCTCTCAAGGATCTCATGGGAAGTTATAAAGGATTATTACAGCAGTACCTGCAGGAAAGATGGAGCCAGTCCTGCAGCCGTGGCAGTTATCCAGACCTTTGGGGAATACCTGGCCTTTAGTCCCCACATGTATATACTAACTGCTGACGGATTCTTCTACGCTCCCTCCATAAATATTGATACCGCATCACTTTCCTATAAATATTGCTGACCCTGAAAGAGCTCAGTTCTCTTTGGCTCTTATAAAACAAAATCAAAATAATTATCCTGATTTATTACTTCAAAGGATACATTGTCATATGCTTCAAGCCAAGCCTTTGGCGGTTTTACTATAAATCAATTTAAAGAATGAATTCCTTTCTTACTATGAATGGGGGAGCCACACCAGAAAACTGATTTACTATAAATTTAAATAGCTGAAAAGATTGCAAAAAAGAGGTAAATGTTTTTAGAATATTGCAAATAGCTCAAGCAAAAAGGTATTATGAAGATTGATGATTTAAATAAAGAGATAAAGAGATGCAACCGGTGCAGACTATCTGAAACCAGAATAAATGCTCTTTGCGGAGAGGGAAATTTAAATGCTAAAATTATGCTAATTGCTCAGGCACCAGGAGAGAATGAAAATAAAGAAGGAAAAATGTTCATTGGACCTTCGGGGAAAGTATTAGATGAATTATTGAAAATAGCTAATGTCGGTAGAAATGAGATTTATATGACAAATCTCATTAAATGTATGCTCCCAAAATATAGGAAGCCAAAGCAGGATGAAATTGAGATTTGCAGCAAGTACTTAGATGAAGAGATAGAATTAATAAATCCAAAAACATTAGCTCCCCTGGGTTATTATGCAACTAAATACACCTTTGAGAAATATGCTCTTCGCTTACCGTCTAAACCAGAATTCCCTGAGGTTTATGGCAATATCTTTTTGTCTTTAGATAAAAAGATATTGCCATTGCAGCACCCCGCTACTGTTCTTTGCGACCCCTCTCTTAAGGAAGAAATGATAAAAAATTACAGGAAGATAAAAGTATTGTTTGAAAATTGTAAATGGTATCCGGTATGTCCAATGAAAAGATTTTATGAAAAAGGAAAATTAAATAAAAAATGGGTGGAGCTATATTGTAAAGGAGATTGGGAGAGTTGTATCCGCTATCAAATGGAAGAGAGAGCAGCACCGCACCCGGATCGGATGCTTCCAGATGGAAGCATTGATGAAAGATTGTAATAGTATAAGAAGTCTACAAGATGAAAAGATCAGGACAAAATGTATGAGTTATAATAGTGAAGCAGCAAAAGAAGGATTTAAAGCTGACCGGGGCTTTCCTGCCTTATAGTGGATATTCTGGTGAAATCGGATACTGATTCTAGTTTTTAACGGACACCGACTCTGGACTGATGATTATTTCTTTCATCTTGTTACCTCTATAGTCTCTCCAACAATCCAGTAAGGTCCTGGGCAATGATCGCACGGCAACTGTGTAGAATATGCAGTTATATCTCCATGGTCTCCACCCGACATTTCACCACCGCCACCGCTAATTCTGACTTTATCTCCCACACGTGCCACAGGTTGGCCTGTGCTATCAATAACCTGAAATATTCCATCTTTATCAGTGCTTAGTGAAAAACCATACGGCCATACAAGTAAATAACCACCGGCACGGAGACAACCATCTCTTATTATTAATTCTTCTGGTTTATCAGATAATAGTGCTTCCATGTAACTTGTAGCAGGCTCCTTTTGCGTTGGAAAGAAAGGAACAGACGATGATGATTTTTCTGGTTCTGCAGTTTCGCATCCAATAACTATAGTAAGGACCATAACCAGTACCAGAGTGATTGAAGCTATTTTTACTATTCTGTTTATCATTTGGTTTTCTCCTCTCATGTTAATGTTATAAGCAGTAAATATATTTATCTATAAACTTACTTCCGGTGTTATGATTGCCAACAGCAAGAAGGTTCCCAACTATAATGTTCTTGCCTGCTTCTAAGGCTCAACCACCTTGCCCATAAATAGCATGCTTCCGGTCCTGTCATCAGAAATTACAAAAAAGAAAGGTCTGTCCACAATAAATTCAACAGTCTCAGCTATATCTCCACCTCTGTCCATCTCAACGACAGTAGCTGCAGCAGCCTCACTTCCCTTTTCATTTACCTCAATTACTGCTTTATGCAATACTCTTGAAATAAATGTATCAGGATTTATACCGCTAAAATCCGCATCAGAGCTAAAGGCAATCCCCATTCCAAGATTTGTTAGGGCATCATTTAGAAGTTTTATACCATATTCCATCTTGAACTTTGGCATTTTTAGCTCTACCTCTGTCTCACTGAAAGAACTTAAGTAATTCTGCCATTCTTCACTGTCAAAAGATCCTATTACTGTATCAATATCTACTCCCCTGTCAGGCAGAATTATATACATAGCCATCTTCTCCTGGCCATATGGCAGCCTGACACTTGAATAGTTACTTTCTTTTAAATACCTGAAGTCTTCTCTCTGGGCCATCATAGGGACTTTTTTAGTGCTGCCGTCAAGTAGATAGAAATCCTCTTCCTCTGTAAATTCCTCGTCAAATTCATAGGTCCAGTTACCTTTAAAATAAATGGCATTTATAAGATACATCACTGCATCAGCAGAAACCTCAGTTAGCATTTTATCAATCTTTCCCATGGTTGCATCATCTATCCATTCGTTTATAGTATCCACTGCATCAGGAGATGAGAAATCCAGCTCTCTTACTTCTGAATTATAATACTTTTTATTTCTTTCTATAAAATCCTTATCCACATCAGAGCCCAATCTCTGCCAGATAGAATTTGCAATAGCAAGATCAATATCGCTATCTGCATTTTTTATGCTTAATAGTAAATCATGAAAGCCCTGATTAAGCTCAGTAAGATCAAAACCTTTAAACTCTAAAGCTTCTGCCATATCAAGATTTGTGTCTCCCAGGGCTCCATTATATGCCATGGCAAGAGCCAGCAGTATTGAAAATGGGGATATGAAGATATTTTCATCCTTGTCTTCTGCAATCAATTCTCTGTATAAATTAAACCCAAACTGGGTATTGGCTCCTGGAAGGTTCACAACATCCAGGGTATCAGCAAGCTCATCGGACTCTTCTTCAAAAATCTTTTCCTTAGATAGAAGTTTGCTGGAACAATTTGTAAAAAGTGCAGCATTTCCCAGCAGCATTACAATGGTCATTATTATAACTACAGATATAATCTTATTTTTCTTCATTTCCGACTCCTTTTTTAGCATTATTTAAATCTGTTATATATATACGGTGGAATATAATAATAAATGAGGTATTAATATTTATTATCCTTTAAAAACAATCGCCAAATATTCCAACATTATTTATAAAACAAGCCCATAGATATAAGGGCCATAAATATAAATTATAAAAGAATCCAATAATAAATAGTGGCGGTAGTGAAAATCCTCCAAATATATCCCAATTTCTAACATTGTAACAATACAGACTGACACAAAAGTTAATAAATCCAATAAAAAAATATATACTGAATCCCAGTGCAACTATCCTTGCTACACGATTCTTTATTCTTGCAAACATCTTATTCCTTCCTTTTTAAAAATATTTAAATTGTATTTAGAAATAGGCATTTTTACTACACACCTTTAGATTTATCACCTTTGCACTTAAAGAAACATCTAAAACTTTACCCTGGATTACTTCCTGGTCTTTAAAGGCAATCTCTTTGCTTAAATTAATTCTATTTATCCCGTCAATCCAGGTTCTGTCTAGCTGAGGTTTTCCTTCCTGGCTAATATTTACTGCCCAACAACTATAGACTATCCTTCCCTCAACCTCATGACCAACCAAAATGTGTGCTTCCAATCCTCTGTCCTGAGTATCTTCTAAAATGAAGAGACTAGTTTCCACATCCTCTAAAATTCTATAACCCTTCTCATCAACCGGAATGTGATATCTTTCTTCTTGTTCAACCCACTGTGAGATTGTAATATCTGCCGGGTTTTTAAAAACTAATTCTACTATCCTATCTTTTTCCTTTATTTTTATAATATCCTCTTCTATAAAAACACAAGTAGATTGAAGATTTAGTTCATGAAGTTTACGAGTAAGCAGGCTTGCCATTCTGATTCCGTCTTCACTTTTTATATCAACTACTTCTTACTTGCCACTCTCATAAAGGATAATTTTTTCCACTAGCTCTTTGGTGGACTGCACTTTCTCTTCAGTTGGTACTTCCTCCTCGGCCGGTGCATCTTCATCCGGTGTTTCTTCAATGGGTTCTTCTTCAATTATTTCTTCCGTACAACCGACACCCATAAGAGCTATAGCTGCAACACAAAAAACAATCATTAATAATAAAAATATTTTCTTCATTGTTCAACCTTTCACTTGATTTGTTATTATTATTTTATAAAATACTATTGAGATTTGTTTTGTAAGAGTGATGTTATTTTTTAGTACAATACAAATCTCATTTCTTTAAGTCCATACATCCTCCTTTCTTTAACGTATTTTTTTAAATAATTCTTACTTTCTATTTTTATATACATACGATGGAAGTTCATAAATAACCGGGGTAATGGTAAGGAAATATAAGGCAGTGGAAATCGGGCAGGCTTGAAGCAGAATATACACTTAGCATGATTTCTTCATATTTTCTTCATTTCTCTATGATATTATATTGTATATATAATTTATTTAAGTATTTCAACTAATTGTCATGCAACAAGGTATAAATGATTTTTATAAGATTTTTATAATAGCACAATGAAGCTTTTCATTTATGAACTACCTATTATTGTATAAATTATATTAATATATAATGTAAAAGTATCAAGATATATCAGTACATATAAGACATTTATAATTAGCAGCGACAGTCTGGTGTAATTGTGAAAATATTAATCATTGAAGATGAAAAATCACTTGCAGATGGTCTGAAAAAAGGACTCCAGTACCATAATTTTTGTGTTGATGTTGCCTATAGCGGTGAAGATGGTTATCTGCTGACCCAACAGTTTGAGTATGATATTATCCTTTTAGACTTAATCCTGCCCGATATTAAGGGAGAGGAAATATGTAAAAAACTGCGCCGAGAAAAAAATAATACTTATATACTAATGCTAACCGCCAAAAAGGAGACAGGTGATATAGTAGATGGATTAAACTGTGGCGCAGACGACTATCTTACTAAACCATTTAAGTTTTCAGAACTTCTGGCAAGGATAAGAGCACTGATTAGAAGGACTTCCAAAAACAAAGAAAATATACTACATTCTTTTGATATAAAATTATATCTTGATAGCGAAAGAGTAGAAGCAGGCCCGGAGGAGGTAAGGCTTACAAAGAAGGAGTTTATGATTTTAGAGTACCTGCTGCGGGAGAAGGGTTCCGTGCTTGACAGAAATCAGATTTTAGAGCATGTCTGGGATAGGAATGTAAATATTTTTACAAATGTTGTGGATACACATATTAAGAATTTGCGTAGGAAATTAGGCAGGAGCGGTTCTATAGTAGAAACAGTTTTTGGCTCAGGATACAGAATTAAAGATGATAATGAATAATATAGATTTGTATACAGATATATTAATATTTCTAAAGGTTAAAAACAAACCTAAGGTGAGGCAAAGTTGATTTGAAAACTTCAATTAGATCAAAAATAACGCTGTGGTATATTGCCATTCTGGCAATTGCCCTTATTGTATTTGGGGTTTTTGTTTATTTTACTCTTGATTTAAGCCTGCAAAATAGAAATATGCAAATAACGGCAGGAACGTACCGGATATTTGATATCCCCGAAATAGAAGCAGATGGTGGTGAAATAAGTAATATCCAAAAAGATCATAATATAAAATCCTCTGAGTCATTATCTATAACAGAACAAGAACCAGAGCTTACTCCTCAAGAAAACAATAATGAATATAATTATTCAGTAGCAATACATACTATTATGGTGCCTGTTATAAATACCCTGACAGCAGACACGCTAAAAAGGGTCTTTTATATTATATCAGGCGGAGCAGTTATAATTATTGCCCTTGCTGCCTCGGGTGGATTTTTTCTTACAAAAAAAGCACTGAGGCCAATTGATAATATTACAAATGCTGTTAAAGAAATTGATGGAAAAAGATTGCGCAGGAGGCTTAACTTTACAGGAAAAGAGGATGAAATTGTAAAGCTGGCTAATACATTTGACTCAATGCTTGATAAAATTGAATTTTCATTTAATCAGCAAAAAAAGTTTACCCAAAATGCCTCACATGAGCTAAACAATCCTCTTGCTGTCATAAAGACAAATGTTGAAGTTGCACTTCAAGATAGAAAAACTAAAAAGAAAGAATACAGGGAGACACTCCTCTTGATAAATAGAGAAATTAACAGACTATCAAAAATCGCAGATGATCTATTGCTGCTGTCAAAAATGGATGCTGAAAGTGGGAGAGAGCAGTTTAGCCTTATAAATATAAAAGATATTACAAATAAAGTATTGGGAATATTTAGATCTAAAATTAAGTCAAGGGATCTGGTTGTAAGGCAAAAATACGAGGGCTATCTGGATATTATAGGAGTAAAAAAGCAGTTAGAGCAGCTGATATTCAACCTGGTAGATAATGCTGTAAAATATGCAAGTCCGGGGAAAGTTATAAGTATAAATATATACAATGATGAAAAAAAAGAAAATTTAATTTTTGAAATAAAAAATGAAAGCAGCTTCATTGATAATAAAGATTTACCCTATATCTTTGATAGATTTTATACAGGAAAATTTAAAAAGTTTAATAAAACTAAAGAAACGACTGAGTACAAAACACCAGGTGATGGTCTTGGCCTTTCTATTTGTAAGAAAATAGCAGAAAGACATAATGGAAAAATAATAGCCGAATTTAATGATGTTAATAAAGTTGTAACTTTTAAGGTAATTTTACCCTTATTATAAAACTTCATAGCCATTCATGTGTTTTTATCGTTTGTATATTTCATCCTTGCTTCTATATATAAAAAAATCTTGCACCACTGTCTAACTCCATAAGTTCTTCATTTCTTAATGATATAATTTTTCCCAGTAGCCATAAATTTAGGTTGTAAATTATTAAAAAGTAAAAAAGGAGGAGTACATTGTCTACGATAATCAGGGGTATAAGGAATGTGTTTAGAAGCAAAGGCAGAAGTATTGGTGCAATGGTAGTGCTTACAATATGTTTTATGCTTGGAATTTTAATGATAAATGTTGATGTGTTTGCCAGCAGCAAAGTTGCAAGCATTAAAGAAGAGCTGGGAACGAAAGTTAATCTTGAAATAAAAAGTGAGTACATAAATGAATTCATTAATAGTAAAAAAGGTGCTGAACAATACAGGGAAGACCCATTCGTATTTGAAGAAGCTGTAGCTAGAGAAATTTCTAAAAATCCACATATTATAAGCAATCAGAGTATTATAGGCGGTACATTTTATTCTGAAGACCTTATCTCCAACATGGAGCTGATGATGGAGGAGTTTGAGAAGTCCGATAATGTTTCTTTCGGTACTATGACTATCGGTGGGGAAGGCGGTGAAGAAGAGTATGATCCTCTGAAAATGTTTTTACTTACAGGAGTAAGCGATGCTAAAAATCTAGATGAGTTTGTAGACAAAAAAATTGAGCTTGTAGGTGGCGACTTTTTTTATGAACATGATGTCGAAAAGGATGTCTGCCTCATAGCTTCTGATTTTGCTAAAGCAAATAATCTTGATATAGGTTCGACTATAATTGTAAATGGAGAGAGTTTAAAAGTTAAGGGAATATATAAAAATGTAATGGTTGAAGACGCCTCAGAAGGAATGATGATGGGAGGGGGAATAGATAATATATATATACCGCTACAAACTGCACAAAAATTATTAGGGCGGGAAGGAATTATAAATGGATCAACTTTTACCGTAGATTCATATGATAATGTGGAAAAAGTCGTGGCAGCATCTGAAGAAATACTTAGAAAAGAGGGCTATGAGGACAAACTCAGGGTTTATGGTGATACTTCTAAATTTGAAAAAAGTGTTTCAGCACTTGAGAGTGTAAAAAATATTTCCAAAGTAGGTATATTTAGTGCGTTTGGGGCAGCACTTATAATTATTCTTTCTTCTATGTTTGTAAGTGTGAGAGGAAGAGCCAGGGAGATTGGAACTCTAAAAGCAATCGGCTCATCTAATTCTGGGATTATCAAACAGTTTTTAGTAGAAAGCCTTACAATCTGTTTGATTGCTCTATTTTTAGGACTGATTTTAACCTCTTTTGCCAATAACTATCTTGTGAATAATTTTATTTTAAAGGGAGCAAGAGAAAGTGAGCTCAAGCAGCAGGAAGAAATATTTGAGGATAGAACCGGTAGTGCAGGCACATTTAGCAGTGTAAGTGTATCTGGAACCAGTGATGGAATAAGTAGTGATGATAAGATAGAGGAGGTCTTAGGCCGGTGGGATATGGGAATGGACCTAAAAACTATTTTATATGCTTCGGCCTTTTCCATAGTAGTTAGCCTGCTTGGAACAGCTATCCCGGCTGTCTTTATTGCAAGACTTAGACCGGCCCAGGTGATTAAATTTGAGTAGTTTGTAAAGAAACTATTTACGGCTGCTTTTTTAGAGATCATTCTGATTTCAAATGGTGATAACAATTTAAAAATTACTGCTGATGAGTGATAAAGCTACTGGTTTGCGTGGTTATTAAATAAGAGGAGAAGATTCAATATGAGGAAAAAATGTAAAGATGTTTTGGTAGGTATATTTCAATTATATTTAGATATGGGAGGCAAGTTTAAATGAATGACATAAACAATATTAATGGGAGCGGGGATATCATATCACTACAGAATGTGTCCAGGCACTTCAGGCTGGGTGGAAATATAGTAAAAGCTCTGGATGGGATAACATACTGCTTTAAAAAAGAAAAGATGACAGCCGTTGTTGGTAAAAGCGGATGTGGTAAATCAACACTTTTAAACCTGGTCGGTTCACTGGAGAAGCCTGATAGCGGAGAAATATTTGTAGGAGATCTGTGTTTAAATAAGTTAAGTGAGAGGGAGACAGTTAATTTCAGGAGGAAAAAAATTGGTTTTGTCTTTCAATCCTTTAACTTAATTCCTAATCTTACAGCTATTGAAAATGTTATGCTCCCTTTAGAGTTTACTAATAACAAAAAAAGAAAGGAGAAGATAGAAATTGCTTCCAGGTTGCTAAATGCGGTTGGTGTGGGAAAAGATAGGTTTGGGCACACACCTGGAAAGCTTAGCGGCGGGGAGCAGCAAAGGGTAGCTATTGCCAGAGCTTTAGTAAATGATCCCGAGATAATTTTAGCTGATGAGCCTACAGGTAATGTTGATGATGATACCGGCAGGAAAATAATAAAAATATTAAAGGATTTAACTGCTGAGGGCAAAACAGTGGTAATAGTTACCCACGATATAACTGTAAGGGATATTAGTGACCATTCAGTAAATCTACATGATGGGAGGATTGTAATTTGAAAGAGAGCAGCCCAAAAGATAATTTTGATGTTTTAAATAAGCCCAAAATACCAACCGGGCTTTCTCTGATTTTGTTAATAGCAGTATTTTTTGTAAGCAGTGTTTCAGGTAGCATTTTACTTTGTTCCTGCAGCAAAGAGGGAGAGAATGCAGAGTTTGATACCAAAACAGCCAAAGACCGGTATATTAAAGCAAAAGTTGAGAAAAAAGATATGATAAGCAGACTGAATTTAATCGGCAGGGCAATGTCTGAGGTGGAAAAATCTATTTCTTTTGAGCTTGATGGAAAAATCTTATTTATTGCAGGGAAAGGTGATCTTATCAAGGAGGGCGAAATTTTAGCTAAGCTTGATGATGAAATGATAAAAGATGAAATAAGTGATCTTGAGCTTGAGCTAAAAAATGCAAAAGACAAATATGAGCATACTTTAAAAGAACATCACTTTACTTATGCAGGTATAGAGTTAAAAATAAAAATTGCAGAAGAAGAGTATCTTAAAACAACAGGGAGCAAATTAGACCAGTTATTTTTTGATCAGAAACTTTTATCTGTTGAGAGCGAAAAAGAGCAGGCTGATTATAGCCTGATGGAAGAAGAAAATAATTTAAATAATATAAAGACTCAGTACGAAGATAAAAAGACCTTGCTTGATAAGATAGAAATAACTGCCCCCTATGACTGTCTAATAGTTGAAAGTTCTAAAAGTGAAGGAGAAGTAGCTGCAAGAGACGTAAAAATTTTAGAAATAATCGGTTTAGACAGTATGGTAGTTAGAATAGATATCCCTGAGATTGATAGAACAAAGGTCAGGGAAGGTATGAGTGTAAATATGTCTTTTGATGCTTATCCAGGTAAAATTATTACCGGGAAAATATATGATATAGCACAGATTTCTAAAACCACAAAGGCAGGAACTTTCTTTGAAGCTTTTATTGAATTTGTTGATTTAAAAGATATAGATATATCAAATATATATGGCCTGAATACCGATGTAGAGATTATAACAGAAGGAAAGGAGGATGTATTAGTTGTCCCCAATGATTTCATTTATGAAGAAAATGGAGAAGAGTTTGTCTACAGAATGACTGGCGAAAATAATATTGAAAAGATTATGGTCGAAACTGGTATATCTGACTTAAACTACACTGAGGTATTGTCTGGCTTAAAAGAAGGTGACACGGTAGCAATTACTAATAGGTAATAAAAGTGAATTGAGAGATTGAAATCTAAGAAATGAAAAAATCATTATAAAACAATTTTAAATTACCCCGGTTCCCCGTGATCTTCCATCGTATATATATAAAGTAAGAATTATTTAAAAAATACATTAAAGAAAGGAGGATGCATGGACTTAAAAAATATGTTGCAGAGGGGGTGGGGTTGCATGGACTTAAAAAAATGAGATTTGTATTGTATTAGAAAATAACATCCCTCTTACAAAACAAATCTCAATGATATTTTATAAGATAATAATAACAAATCAAGTGAAAGGTTGAACGATGAAGAAAATATTTTTATTATTAATGATTGTTTTTTGTATTGCATCTATAGCTCTTATGGGTATTGGTTGTAATGAAGACCCAATAATAGAAGATCCAGAAGAAGAAGACCCGATAGGAGAAGATCCATTTGAAGAAGCTCCAGTAGAAGAGGATCCGGAGGAAGAAGAACCAGCAGTAATAGGAGACATTAAAATCTTTTTAGAACCGGGAGATAAACTATCAGAATTCTCATTCTCAATACATGCAGGTGCTTTAAAAGCAGCAGAAGAAGCTGGTAATGTTGAAATTATAAAAGATGCATCCGGGACCGCTGCAGTCGATGAAAACATATCAATTCTGGAGCAGGCGATTACTGCAGGATATGACGGTATAATTTGTATGCCATATATACCGGATGATTTTGAGAAACCGATCAAAGAAGCTATTGATGCCGGGATACCGGTTGCTACCCTTCAAACCAAACCTCTGGATGATTCTGCAGCTATAGGATATGCTGGACCGGATCAAATTGGATATGCCAATGCAGCTGCCCTATGGATAGGTGAAGAGATGGGCGGGAAAGGTAAGGTTCAGATACAGTTTGGCGGTACATCCGATCAGGAAAAATTGATATCTGAAGAATTTCAAAGAACAATTAATGAGAAATATCCGGATATAGTGGTATTTGATGATGTACTTACTCTTGATCCTGCAAAAGCTGAAGAAGCAGTTTCCAATATTATTCAAGAAGAACCTGACATAAATGCTTTTGTAGGCTTCGGTGCAGCAAGCTATGGTGCAATGACTGCAAAGATTTGTGAGGAACAGGGCATCCTGGATGAAGTGATAATACTTGGAATAGACCCGTTGAAATCAAATCTTGATGAGCTTAAAGCTGATAGAATACAGGGAATTATTGATCAGGGCCAGTTTGCCAGTGGTTATGTATGTGTAAAAATGATACTTAATTACTTAAAAGATGGTGATACCGGCTATGATAAGTTTTATGTTCATCCAAATAAGATAGTTACAGTTGATGATATTTCGGAATATCAGGATATAGTTGATAGTACTGCAAAACTAATGGGTAATTAGTTTTTACTTACTCTTTTAAAAAGGAAGCTTGCTGCATTTAAGTGTGCAGTAAGCTTCCTTAAACTGCCAACGATAAAAATTCATGGAGATCTCCAGGATATAAAGTAACACCTATATACCAGAATGTACAAAGAGAAGGTATCCTGGTTTGAAAAGGGAACCGACTCTGGAAATAAATTTTCTTATGCTTCAAAGTACCTTATATGTTTGAATTTTTTAAAGTGCCTATCGTGTGAAGCGATATAACTTATTTCATAATGATCCATAGTAGCAATATGAACAGCATCCCTGGCATTGATATTATTATCTTTAAGTATGTTTTTTGCTTCTCTCATGATGTTAATATTTATAGAGAATGCTTCATCAATGATACTGGAAAAACTATCAAAGAGCTCCAGCCCCTTATACAGTAAGTCTATTGCCTGATAGCGATATAATATCTCTTGAAAAACCTCAGTGGAAGTTACTCCAATTATTTCACCTTCGGATATTAGCTCCAGGACCTTTATGGAGGGTATTCTATTAGGATGCTCTTTACCGGCAGCATACATAGGGATATTGGAGTCTATAAATACCTTTGTCTTACCTGTCACCCAGAGCTCCTTTTATTATTTCTTTTTCCATGATCTCAGGATCCGCGACTGGAAGATCGAGGTCTTTAAGTTTTTTTAGGGCCTGTAATTTATCCTCTTTTGTTTTTATACCGTAGTAAGTTGCCACAGCTTCCCTTACAAGACCGCCAATAGACACATTATCCCTTCTGGCTCTGTCTTTTAATTTGTCGTAAACATCTTCATCAAACAATAATGTTGTTTTTTTTAAGACCATTGTCCTGCCTTCTTTGAAGTTATGTATATGGCTCCATATACATAATATATGATTTGCTATATTTCATCAAGGTTTTTTAAATATTGGAGACTCCAAAAGAGCTCAATTCTCTTATTATATCTTTCTTTGTCTTAAGCTTTTCAAGCCTCAAGACAAGTCTTTTGCATCTTCCGGGATCCAATTTACTGAGGTGGGACCTTATTGAAGTATAACTTTTGAGCTCGACACTTATATTATCTACTTCCATTCCGACAAGTATGGGCAGAAACTTTGGACTGGCAGTGATCTCTCCGCATATAGTGACTTTTCTGCCCTTTTTATGGGCCCTGCTTATTATGCTGCGCAGTACCATCAGCGTAGGAGGCTGGAGGAAATCTTCGCTATTGGAAGTCCTGACCAATTGTCTGGACCGTGCATAAACAAGTGAAAGAAGGTCATTGGTCCCTATATTTATATGATCGCATTCCTCCAGTATCTCTTCAAGTGCAAAAAATGCAGCCGGAGTCTCAATAAATGCACAGAGAGGGATGTCCCTTTTTATCTCTCTCCAGGTCCTGCCGGATCTTTTCTTTATTGATAGAATCCTTTCCTTTAGCATTATCATGTCTTCCGGGCGGGATATCATAGGAAATGCTATTATAAGGGATCCATATTTTGAAGCCCTGATCAGTGCTTCCAGCTGCCTGTTGTAGAGTTTTCTTGCAAGAGGTTTCTTATTATTTTCTGCAAGGGGCCCCTTATATATAAGATTTAAGAAAGAGGCCTTATCTCCGCTCAGGTCAAGTGTCCTGAGTATCACGGACCGGTCCGGAAAGAGTTCAAGTATTTCCCTGTAGGCATTTGATTGTTTTACAAGAGAAAGGCCGATGTCCCCGTTTAGAAATGAAAGCTCCGACCTGAAAAGTCCTATGCCCTCTACAGCCATTGCTGCAGCGGATCTGGCTTCCTCCAGAGTATTGACAGTTGCAAGAAGGGCAGGAATTTTTTTATTTTTTAATTTTTTTCCTGATTCCTTTATTCCTTCCGATCTGTGAAATTGATGATATTTTTTTAAAGAAGCCTTATCGGGCCGTATTATCAGTTTTCCAGTATAACCGTCAAGGACTGCTTTTTGTCTGTCTTTAATAGCATCAGCGGGCCTATCTATCTTTATTATATACGGGATCTTAAGTGATTTTATAAGGATGGATGTGTGAGATTCTATATTCTGTCTTTCAATTACTATGCCTTTTATTTTTTTAAGGTCTATTGCTGCAAGATCAGTAGGATACATCTTTCTTGCCACAAGGATGAGGTCGTCCCCCTGTTTTCCACTTTCAAATTTATTCTCCACAAGACCGGCCGGACTTAACCCGGAGACAAGCCTATTGTAAAGATCCACCAGATCATAGGTCCTATTCTTCAATTTATTCTTATCATTTTTTCTCAGGAGCTCGATCCTTTCATTGAATATGATCGAGACGGCAAGATATGAGGAGATGCGGTACTCTTTTATAAGGTCTATGGTCCTTTTATATATATTGGTGTCGTTGAGAGCGAGTATCTGAAAATCTATAATCTCGGAAAATTTCTTACTTATGTCCCGTGATAATTTCTTTCTTGCGTCAGCAAGTTCCTTTTTTGATCTTCTCAGGACCTGCTTGAAATTTTTGATCTCTCTCTCAGTAGTTTCCCTGCTGGTTGTTTTTTCGTAAAGGCTGTCGCGCAGAACCTTGATCCTGCCGATATCTTTAAGCTCAAGATCATGGAATTCACGGGATAATTTTTGAAGCAGTGTTTCTTCCTTTAATGGGTCCGATGAGAATTTAAGGATTTTTCCTATTGCCAGGCCCCGGCTTACCGGTATTCCCCTGATGATATCCATTCTTCTAAATCTTCTCCGATCCGGGGGCACTATTTGTAAAAAGCTTTTTTAATGCCTCTTTTGCCTTTAATTCATCTTTACCTGTGATCTTTATAGTAAGCCTATCGCCTTTTTCAGCTCCGAGACCCAGCACTTCAGTTACATTTTTGCCATTAGCCTCCATATCACCAGAGTCAAGTGTGATATTTGAATCAAATCTATGGCACAGGCTCACAAGCCTGGAAGCAGGTCTTGCATGCAGACCCTCGCTGTTTTGAATTATTATTTTAAATGTTTTCATTATCTATGTTTTTCGTTATCGCGGGTACCATACCGCTTCTTCCTCAGGTCCCGGTTCCCGGACAGGCTCCTGGATTTATATTTTAATATATTGGTTATTATTTGTATAATTACAGATAGGTATATTTTTTAATGATTGTCTGA
>CBEVGD010000039.1:0-14916 GCA_965549355.1 uncultured bacterium
GCTTGAAAGTATGGATGCAGAGTAAATAGAAGTAATAATATAGGGTAAATTATTTATGGAGGTAGAAGAAAATGAAAATTGGAGAATATGATTTTCCCGAGGATCTCTTTTATGAGAAAAATCATTTCTGGGCAAAGGATGACGGCAGCGGGAACATAGTCATAGGAGCCACTGATTTCTTTCAGCAGCTTGCGGGAGAGATCGTCTTTATTGAGCTTCCGATGACCGGTACAAAAATAGAACAGAATAAAACTTTTTCATCACTTGAAAGCGGAAAATGGGTAGGAAAAGTATTTGCACCTTTCTCAGGGGAGGTAATTGAGACGAATGAAGAGCTCGAAGATTCGCCTGAACTTATCAATGAATCGCCCTATGATGAGGGCTGGATAGCAAAGATAAAGCCATCAGACTTTGACGGAGAAGCCGGAAATTTAATGAAAACAGGACCTGATTTTGAGAAATTTATAAATGATGAATCAAAAAAATATGCAAAAGAAAATTAAGATAAGTATAGAACCGATCGGGAAAAGAGTGCTCCTTGAAGGGCCCTCTAACGGACTGGACACAATACTGGAAGCCGGTATCGGAATAAAGTCTGTATGTGCCGGCAAAGGAACCTGCGGTAAATGCCGCATAATTATAATGGACAAAAATAGAAAACCCCCCAATAGCCAGGAAAGCAAGATACTCGGAAAAGATGAGATCAACCATGGAGTAAGACTTGCCTGCCAGCAGGTATTTGACAGGGACCTCAAAGTATATATACCTGCATCCTCTCTGAGCGAGGAGCAGAAACTCCAGGTAAAAGGAGAGGAAAAAGAGTTTAAGATCGACCCGCCTGTCAAAAAATATCATTTAAAGCTTAAAAGAGCAGCGCTTGATGACCCGGGTTCGGATCTGGCCCGGATAAAGGATGGACTGAAAGCAGAGTACAGCCTTTCCATAGATGTGATGGATATTGAAACATTAAAGATAATGCCAGACATGATCCGCAAGAATGCCTGGGATATAACTCTATCTGTGAGAGATAAAGAGATAATAAATATTGAAGGTGGAGACTGTACGGGAAGTGCATATGGCCTGGCAGTGGACCTTGGCACAACTAAGATAGCCATCCTTCTCGTGGACCTTATAAGCGGAAAAACTATAGACAGCAAGGGCATAATGAATCCCCAGATAAGTTTCGGGGAGGATGTGATGAGCCGCCTTAATTTTGCTATACAGGATCCTGAAAGCCTTGATAAGATAAAAAATGTCGTTGTAAGCAGGATAGGAGAAGCTATAAATGAGCTGTGTGCCAAAAACAATATAAACACTTCCGATATTCTTGAGATGACACTTGTGGGAAATACCGCTATGCATCACCTCTTTCTTGGCCTGCCGGTAAAGCAGCTGGCACTGGCGCCATTTGTTTCCCTGACAGAGGACCCGATTGCAATAAAAGCAAGGGATATAAATATCGATCTGGCTTCGGGTGCATATATATACATGCCTCCTCCTATTGCCGGTTTTGTAGGTTCGGACCATCTGGCAATGGAGCTTGCCATTGATATAGATAATTTAAAGGGAAATTATCTTGGAGTGGATATAGGTACAAATACTGAGATAGCACTGGTAAGCGGCGGGAAGATAACCAGTGTCTCTACAGCTTCGGGCCCTGCTTTTGAAGGTGCGCATATAAAGCACGGTATGAGAGCAGCTCCGGGAGCGATAGAGCGGGTAGTTATTGATAAGGAGACATTTACTGCGAAAGTACAGACTATTAATGATAAGCCGCCAACTGGAATATGTGGCTCCGGAATACTTGATGCAGTAGCCGAGCTTTTAAGGACAGGTGCAATAGATAAGCGTGGTAAATTTAATATAGATAATAAATATCTATGCAAGGATGAGAAGGACCAGTATCAATTTGTGCTGGCCCGCATGGAAGACAATGGAAAGAACGGACCTTCTGGCAATAGTTTAGATGAAGAGGGAGCAGATACAATAGATAATGATAATGATATAGAAGAATTAATGCATCTCCCCTGCGGAGAGAAAGACATTTCTATCAACCAGAAGGACATTGTCGAGATACAGCTCGCAAAAGGTGCGATGAGGACAGGGATCGAGATACTGCTCGAAAATGCCGGAATAAGTTCTAAGGATATTGATGGAATAATAATAGCAGGTGCATTCGGGTCATATATAGATCCGCGCAATGTGATAAATATCGGCATGTTTCCGATGGTCAGCCTGGGAAAGATCACACAGGTGGGCAATGCAGCCGGTGTCGGGGCAAGGATGGTCCTCCTGTCTATGGAGGAGAGAGAAAGGGCAGAAAGAATAGCTGAAAAGACTAACTATCTTGAGCTTACTGTATTTCCGAGCTTCAGTGATCATTTTATTGCCGGCATGCAGTTCCCGGATCCAGAAGAAATATTATAGGATACCTGGCATATAAGGCATATCCGGATAATAATGATTAAATCATATACAAGTATTATAATATAGTATAATACTTGTATATTTTGTAAATTATATATTTGACAAAATAAACAAAGATGTAAATAATAACTTGAAATATTTTTATTTTCCAATACAATGCTTCTTGGTTTTAAAAAATATATAAATGTGAAGAGATTGCAGGAAAGAAAGATTTAATGGATATCACTAAAAGAACAATAAGGGCGCTCATTGTTTTCATGGTTTTAATTATAGTATTTTTGATATATTCAGGCCTGGCGGCAGGGTGCAGCGGCCAGGACAATGGATCAGAAATAAATCAGGATTGTGGACGGCAGGCGCCCACTGTGCTGGAAAGTAAGATCTTTATAGGGAGCGATACCTCCTATCCTCCTTTTGAATTTGTGCAGGATGGAGTAATTATTGGGTTCGATATAGATATTGCACGGAAGATTGCTGCCAGGCTGGGCAGGAAAATGGAGCTAGTCCCAATAAATTGGGATTTTACATATAAGATCCCTGAGGGTGTGAAGCTGGATATGATAATATCGGCAGTTTCTGCTGCGGAAGACAAAGAAGAGTTTGTGGATTTCTCGGACCCTTACTATACTATGGAATATGTATTTATGGTGCTTTCGGATGCCGAGTTGAAGCTTAGAAGGGACCTTAAAGGAAAGAAAATAGGGATGATCAGCTATGAGGTAAAGGACCTGGCGCCTGAATATTTGAAGGACTATACAATTGAGGAGCATAAGGATGTTCTTCTTATGCTGAAAGAACTCAGAAACAAGAACATTGACGGCATACTTATATCTATTCCAGTAGGCAGAAGCATTATAGAAGAGAATAATGGCATATACAGAGTGCTGGAAGTTGTCAAATCAGAGAGAGTCTTCAATATTGTATTTCATGAAGGCAGTCCATTAAAAGATGAAGTAAACAGCATCCTGTTAGAAATAGCAGAGGACGGGACCTATCAACAAATATACGATAAGTGGTTTTCATTTTCAGCAGAATAGTCTTCTATTATTTTTTTAGAAACAAAAGCGGGAACCTGTCAGTTTTTCAAATCCCGGATGGGCACAATTTTTTTGTCGGCCCTGCATATCATTTATTTTATAGCTGCAACTTTCTATTATTTTTTTTAATAACAGTGTTATAATAATCCAGTAATAATTAATTAAACAACGGACAGGGAATGGGGGCTATATGATTATTATCGGTGAAAATATCAGTATAACGGCCAGAGTTATTGGAGCTGCGATCAAGGACAGGGATCCAAAACCAATAGTCGATCTGGCAAAGGCCCAGGCACAGGCTGGTGCAGACTATATAGATGTCAATATCGGGCCTGCTACAAAAAACGGCGAGGATCTGATGCAGTGGATAGTTAAGATCATACAGGATGAAATAGATCTTCCCCTTGTACTTGACACGAAAAATATAAGCGCTATAGAAGCAGGTCTTAAGATCCATAAAGGAGCAGCAATAATAAATTCTGTTACCGGCGACCAGGACAAGCTGGATGCACTGATGCCGCTGGCAAAAAAATATAATGCCAAAATAATAGGCATTGCACTTACCGACAAAGGAGTTCCGCCGGATGTGGACAGCAGGCTTGAGATAATAATGAATATAGTCAGCTCAGCTATGGAGCACGATGTCCCCATGGAGGATCTCTTTCTTGATCCAATAGCGCTTCCGGTAGCAGTACTTCAGGAGCAGGTGCATAATTGCATAGAGGCGCTCAAAGTATTTAAACAGCTTCAGGAATTGATGGGGCTGCCGTCGCAGCCAAAAACGACTATAGGGCTCAGCAATGTATCCCAGTCTTCACCGGCGAAATTAAAAAGCCTTATCAATAGGACAATGCTTCTTGTGCTTCTGTCGAACGGGCTTGATAGTGCCATTATAGATCCTCTGGACAAAGATCTTATGGCTGTCGTAAAGACCTTTGATATATTAAACAATAAGATACTCTATGCACATTCTTATCTTGACTGAGAAAATCTGCTGCTCATGTACAAGAGAATATAAACATATAGAGTTTAAATAGAGTTCTTTTAGAAGTTTATTACATATTTCCTATAAAATTATTATATTTTGGCACTTTATTCATTGAACAAAAATTTTTTTATGTTAGAATTACAAATGGCCAGGTTAATATAGGCGTCCAAAATTTTGATAACCTGGCCTTTTTAGAGATATACCCAAAAACATATTTTAAAAGAATCCTTGACATTTATATAAAATATATACTATAATATCTTTTCATAAAACTAAATAAGAACTAATTTATATTAGAAGCTGTGATGTTTTTCTCAAATTTGGACGCTTGAGAGATTCGGAGCTAGTAGCGTAACCGACTAATCTTAGTCGGTTTTTTTAGTTTTTGGGACAATATTAATAACTGTAGAGGCCCCGGATTAAAAATAAGAAAGGAATATAATGAAAAAAATATTAGTGATAACAATAGCAATGGCATTAGCAGCAATGCTTACATTCCCTGCCATCCTCTTTGCTGAGGAAGGCGATGTTAATTCATATATTGGCAGCAGGGATAGCGGCCCGGGCGGCGCCGGCCAGTATATTCTGGGAGATAAAGAGTCTGACCCTGCAGATCCACAGACACCGCAACCCGATGATACGATTGGTGATAACGATGCGGCCCAAATAGCTAATGGCGATACTGATAATGATGGAGATGGAGAGAGGGATGGAGCAGGAGCCGCCGGTGATGGCGACACAGAAATATTCTGTATAGATGGCGATACTTATCTGACCACAGCCAAAGATGCTTATGAGCTTACAGATATTGATGTATCAGATGAGCTTGAAGGTGATGAAGCTCCAAGAGATGATGATGATGGGGACGGGATAATATATAATACAGATAAGAATAGAACCCCTTCTGATCCTCCGACAGCGAGCGACCCCACAGATGAAGTAATAAATGATGAAAAGACCGATGGAATAATTGATAAGGTTGAAGCAGAAGCAGTAGAGATACTGGCATCAGAAGCAACCGGAGCAACATCTGTTGAAGATCAGGTGGCAGTGTGGGCCGAAGTTGGGGATAAAAACGTAAACCTGGATGCTAATACTAATGATGCCCATACTAATGAGAATGTTGATAAAATAACTGAAGCTGTGGAAAAGTTTGCAACTGATTTTATAAAGTTAACTGATGGTACGACACTGGAAGAATTCCTGAATGACGAGGATGTAAATGAAATAGACGTCACCGTAGAGCAGGATGAAGGGATATTCAGCGGCGATGCCGGAACAGCAATTGCTATAATGGAAAATCCCCTGGTCCCGACAATTACCGATGAAGGTAAAAATGTATACTGGCATATACTGGGCGGAGCATTTAATATTAGTTTTTCTCCTGATTATTTATTAATGGAGACCAGCTCGGTATCTGCAGCTGTTGATGGCTCAGATGCGGGTGAGATGACCGATGAACTGGATATTGCCGATGGGGATGATATCGATGATGACGGGCAGGAAGGTGCTTACGACCATTATGGCATAGCCACTGTGAGCTACTACTATTATGATTGGGATCTTAATGAACATCCTGAAGGGACCATGGGATTGAGTCTTTATGCCTGGGTAGATGTGGACGGAGACGGATTATTTGACATAGTAGATATAGATCCCGAAAAGGCTGCCGACGGTGTGGATTCAGACGGTGATGTAGTTGGAAGATTTCAGGAGAATCATCAGATTGTCCAGGTTGAGATAGTTGATGATCGGGGAGATAGCGATCCTACGAATGATGTTACTGAGATTAAAACTGATGGTTCTGGAAATGTTGAAACAGCACCGCTGCCCCAGACCGATATGGATATTCACAGGATTGAGGGCGGCAAGGTCGTACTGGCAAAAGAAGATATAGCTATTTCAGAAAAAGATGAACAGGGAAATCCGCTTCCGGGAAGGGATCCAATCAGGCAAAGATTTACCATATTAAGCTATACAGAACCTTATGATGAAGACCCGATATATTTTGGAACAGTTATTTTTAAGATTGATGAAAATGAAAACGGTCTCGGCGGAGCAGTTTTTGGAGTATATGACAATGATAATGCATCAGGAACCCCCATAGAGACCATGACTTCCGACGAGGATGGAAATGTTTCTACCTCCGGACTGATGTGGGAAGGAAACGGAACGACTTATTATATCAGGGAGATCAGCGCTCCGGGCGGATATGATCTGGACAATACCATATATACGGTGTTCTTTAGCGGAGCAGGTATTTCAGTCACAACAGATGATGGAGAAAGAGATCTGCCGTTTACAGTCGGAAACAGGAAGACACCACCGCCTGAAGATCCAGAGGATCCGGAAGATCCGGAGGACCCCAAAGATCCTGGCGGCGAAACTACAGTATTTGGCCTTACAGAGCTTCCGTTTACTGGATATAGCCATGTATATTATCTAATCGGACTGTTCTCTTTGGTGGTCGGATGCTCTATATTAATGGTTATGTTAAGGAGCCGGAAGAGAGAACAATAATAGCAGAGCTCTTTCCTTCTGAAATAGGAGAAGGACAGCAAAATAACTCATAATAATATTTTCCTGTGGGGACCATATAGAGCCTGCCACCCCGGATGATATGAATATCATCCGGGGTGTCTTTATCAGACGTCCCATAAACTTATATAAACAAAATTAATTTAAGAATATAGCGGCGATCACTCTTTTGTCTCCGCTATTAATTGCTTCAACACCGGAAAGCCTGCAGTATGAACTAATGCTTAACTATCAGATTAATAAACTGTATAATTTTAAATATGACTAAAAAGGAAAGAATGTAAATAATGCAGGATAATAAAATGAAGAATGAAGCAGAGAACATACTGGAAGAAGATATTCCGGATATTTCAGAAGAAGATGCAGAAAAAGTGGTTCTGTATCTTAAGATTGAACTTAATAAGCATAATTACCATTATTACATAAAAGACGATCCGGTGATCCCGGACAATGAGTATGACAGGCTCTTCAGAAAGCTTGAACTGTTTGAAAAAAGATTCCCGTCTCTTATAACACAAAATTCGCCAACACAGAGAATAGGAGCCCTTGTAGAGGGTGGTTTCAAATCAGTTATGCATGGAGAGAAGATGCTGTCGCTTCAGGATGTATTTGATTACGGGGAGCTTGAAGATTTTCTAAAGAGAGTGGAAAAGGACCTCGGCCGGCCGGCAGAAGAAATAGATTTTGTATGTGAACTAAAGATAGACGGTTCAGCAGTATCTCTGGTATATGAAGACGGGGACTTCATCAGGGGAGCTACCAGGGGAGACGGTATTATGGGAGAAGATATAACTTCAAATCTAAGAACTATCAATTCTATCCCCCTGAAGCTGATGCGAAAGGGGCGGAAGAAACTGCCGGCGAGGCTTGAAGTGCGGGGGGAGGTATATCTTGCCAGGGATGAATTTGTAAGAATCAATAATAAAAGGGAAGAGGAAGGATTGGCTGTGTTTGCAAATCCGCGCAATGCAGCCGCAGGCTCGCTGAGACAGATAAATCCAGGGATGGCTGCCCGCAGAAGACTCAATATATTCATATATGGAGCGGTTACAGATCCCGGTTCCAGAGTAGAAAGCCAATCCGACATGCTTAAACATCTAAAGAATATGGGTCTGAGGATGAATCCGAATGTTTCTACGGCAAGGGGAATAGATGAAATAAAGAAATATATAGAAAGCTGGAAGGATAAAAGAAAAGAGCTGCCATATGAGACTGACGGCATAGTCCTCAAGGTCGATGATTTCAGTTCTCAAAAGAAACTCGGACAGACTTCAAGAAATCCAAGATGGGCGGCAGCGTATAAATTTCCTCCAGAACAGGGCATGACAAAGGTGCTCAATATAAAGGTAAGCATGGGAAGGACGGGGACCCTTACTCCTGTGGCAGAGCTTAAGCCGGTTAAAGTAGCCGGCTCCACAATATCCCATGCCACACTTCATAATGAGGATGAGGTAAGAAGAAAAGGCGTGATGATAGGAGATACTGTCATAATCCATAAAGCGGGAGATGTTATTCCAGAGATCGTAAGTGTTGTCACAGAAAAAAGGGATGGCAGCCAGGTGGAATTTAAGATGCCCAAAAAATGTCCCGTCTGCGGCTCAGGGGTAGTAAGGCTTGAAGGTGAAGTAGCCCTTCGATGCACCTCCATTGCCTGTCCGGCACAGCAGTTCGAGAGAATGGCGCACTTTGCAGCAAAGGGTGGAATGGACATTGAGGGCCTGGGACCTTCGATAGTGGGGAAGCTTATCGAAAGCAATTTTATGAAAGACGTAGCGGATATATATTATCTTGATTATAATAATATATTTTCCCTTGAAAACTTTAAGGAAAAATCTACAAAGAATCTTTTAAATGCTATAGAGGAAAGCAAGAAAAAACCTCTTTCCAGACTTCTCTTTGCTCTGGGCATAAGATTTGTCGGTTCCCATATTGCAGATATTCTTGCAGAGTATTTTGGGGATCTTGACAGGCTCATGGAAGCGGGATTCGAGGAAATCGAAGCCGTCAGAGGCATCGGTCCGAGAATCGCCGAAAGCGTGGTGGATTTTTTCAATGAGGATCAGAACAGAGAAGTCATTAAAAGGCTAAAGAGCGCCGGCCTGGATTTTGGAGGCAAGAAAAAGGAAGTAGAAAAGAAAGAGGCATTTTACGAAAAAGTCTTTGTCCTTACAGGAAAACTTGAAAATTATTCCAGGGAAGGAATCAGGGAAATAATAGAGGGATTTGGAGGGAGAGTGACTTCAAGCGTAAGCAAAAATACTGATATGGTGCTTGCCGGGGAAGATGCAGGCAGCAAACTCGATAGAGCCATAAAGCTGAATATAAGAGTCATAGATGAAAGAGAATTTATCAGAATGGTGGAAGGCAGTTAGAAATGGGCAGTCACATTCCCGCACATAAGGAAAAATACGATAATAGGGCCGACCCTAATATCACATGGAATACAATTGACGGCATAATATCAGTAGTCTTTCTGGCTGCGGTGCTTACAGGAGTATATTTCGGCTCAGCAAGGATATTCATTATTTTAAGCGATAGAAAGCTTCTAAACGAAAATATCAGCAATATCAGCTTTATTGTCCTCTATGGAATACAGGTGCTCCTTATGATAGGGACAGTATGGTTTTTTGCGCTTCACCGCAGAAAGGCAAGGCTGAGGGACCTGGGGCTCAAGTATTACAGTATCGGAAAGACACTCTGGTACACCCTTATCTCAATGATAGCTATTTTTATTATAAGTTTTCTATATGTGATTATTATGAGTTCGGTTCTGGGCATTGAGGCGCCGCCGAGTAAAATAGAAATACTCATAATGAACAGAAGCGTATCAAATACAGTACTTCTCATAGTGGTATCATTTATCGGCCCTATAATAGAGGAAGTATTCTTCAGGGGATTTTTGTATTCGGCATTTAAGAAGAATTGCGGGATATTACCGGCACTATTTTTGTCTTCAATACTATTTTCTTTGGTCCATCTCCAAGTATACAGCTTTATACCCCTGTTTATCATTGGGTGGATCCTTGCATATATATTTGAAAAGACGAAATCACTTTTTCCAGCTATTTTTCTGCATGCTGCATATAACCTTATTCTGATTCTCATACTTCTGGGCCAGCTTGAGATGATAAATATGTACTAATTGTGAAAAATTTTTGTTAAAATGTTATATTTGAATTCCGGGGTCCTTAATAGCCGATAAATCGATATATAAGTTAAAGGGCATAAATGAGATATATTGTCTAAGTCAATCTATAAAGGCAGGGCGATGAAAAGGATAAGTAGCGATGATGTAAGGCATGTAGCCAGACTGGCTGAGCTTGAGTTCAGCGATGGGGAAGTTTCAAAGACAACTCCGCAGCTGGATAAGATACTGGAGCACGTAGCAAGGGTCAGTGCTGTCGATACTGATGGAATACTGCCTACTTCCCATGCTGTGGACATAAAGAATGTCTTCAGGGAGGATACTCCCGAAGATTCTATTTCACAGCAAGACGCTCTAAAAAATGCACCGGAAGAGGGGGATGAAGGATTCAGGGTCCCAAGGATCGATTGATGATTTCCCGGGATTTTCTTAAATAAGAGGAGAATTTGATTGAAACTTAATTACCTTACTGCTCATGAACTTAAAGATAAGCTTGAATTAAAAGAGATATCCTGCAGAGATATTGCCGAAAGTGTATTTTCAAGAATTGAAGATATAGACAGGGATATCAATGCATACATAAGGATAGAAAAAGAAAACGCCCTCAAAGCTGCCGATAAAATCGATAGAAAGATATCCGCAGGAGACAAAATAGGTGATTTCACAGGAATACCTGTCGGCATAAAAGATAATATTTGTACAAAAGATATAATGACTACATGCGGCTCAAAGATACTTGAAAACTATGTTCCGGTATATGATGCGGGAGTCATAGAAAAGCTTAAAAGGCAGGATTATATACTTACAGGCAAGCTCAATATGGATGAATTTGCTATGGGCTCTTCCAATGAGAATTCATTTTTCGGACCTGTGTCAAACCCCTGGAATACCGGCCGGGTGCCGGGAGGTTCAAGCGGGGGTCCTGCGGCAAGCGTGGCTGCCGGAGAAGCTATTTGCAGCCTTGGCTCAGACACAGGAGGATCAATAAGACAACCCGCTTCTCTCTGCGGTGTTGTGGGCTTCAAGCCGACATATGGCATGGTCTCAAGGTATGGGCTGATTGCTTTTGCGTCTTCGCTGGACCAGATAGGGCCCTTCTCGAGGGATATGGAGGATTGTGCGGCGCTCTTAAATATTATCTGCGGACATGACAGGCATGATTCGACTTCTATTAAAGCAGATGTACCGGATTACAAAAGTTTTTTAAAGGATGATATTAAGGGAATGAAAATCGGGGTGCCTGCGGAACTTATGGTAAAAGGTATGGACCCTGAGGTAAAGAGCTCTGTGGATTTTGCGCTCAGGATGGCTGAAGGCATGGGTGCGGAAGTTGAGGAAATATCAATTCCAAATCTTGAATATGCCCTTAATGTGTATTACATAATAGCTCCATCCGAGGCCAGCTCCAATCTATCCCGGTTTGACGGGGTAAGATATGGATTCAGGGACAGGACCGCAGGGGCACTAAGAAACATGTATAGGAAGACAAGGGCGCAGGGATTCGGGGATGAGGTAAAGAGAAGGATAATGATAGGAACATACTGTCTGTCTGCAGGCTATTATGATGCCTATTATGAAAAGGCTCTTAAGGTCAGGACCCTTATAATAAATGACTTCAGCAAAGCCTTTTCAAAATATGACGTTCTAATAGCCCCCACTTCGCCGACCACAGCTTTTAAGATCGGGGAGAGGACAGATGATCCGCTGACTATGTACCTATCCGATATATGCACCATACCCGCCAATCTTGCCGGGCTTCCCGCAGTCTCAATACCCGCGGGATTATCAAAAGATAATCTGCCCATAGGTCTTCAGATTATGGGAAATATCTTAAGGGAAGACAATGTCATCAGGGCGGCATACAGCCTTGAAAAAGCTATCGGGTTTAAAGGAGTTCCAAATATATGATAAATCTGCTCTGTCATAGCAGGTATATTATTACTTTGTAAAATGTATTTTGACATAGATATATATTATGGCTGATAAAAATTATGAATCTGTGATAGGGCTTGAGACTCATCTGGAGCTTGAAACCAGGACAAAGATGTTTTGCGGATGCAGACTTTCTTTCGGGGAAGAGAAAAACATAAATACATGTGCCGTATGCCTCGGACACCCCGGCTCTCTCCCGGTACTCAACCGCAGGGCGGTTGAGTTTGCCATAAAAATAGCCCTGGCTCTAAACTGCAGGATAAACAATAGGACGATCTTCCACAGGAAGAATTATTTTTATCCTGATATGCCCAAAAATTATCAGATATCGCAATATGATCTGCCTCTGGGGGTAGATGGCTGCCTGGATGTGAATATGGGAGATTATATCAGGCGCGTGGGGATAACAAGGGTGCATATGGAGGAAGATACCGGAAAACTTCTGCATTCAGGGACAACAGGCAGAATCAGCGAATCAGAGGGAAGCATAGTGGACTTCAACCGTGCCGGGACCCCGCTTATAGAGATAGTCACTGAACCGGATATAAGGACCCCTGAAGAAGCAAAGGAATATATGATATTGCTGCGCAATCTCCTGCTTTACCTTGATGTGAGTAATTGCAGCATGGAAGAAGGGAGCCTTAGATGTGACGCAAATGTTTCCATAAGGCCGGCCGGAGAAAGCATCCTGGGAACCAGGACCGAGTTAAAAAATCTGAATTCATTTAAGTTCCTTCAAAAGGGACTTGAGTATGAGATAGGCAGACAGACAAAACTGCTTGGATCAGGGGGGAAGGTTATACAGCAGACGCGGCATTATGATAATATAAGCGGGACGACCAAAACATTGAGATCCAAGGAAGAAGCTCATGATTACCGGTATTTCCCGGAACCTGACCTTGCGCCTATGCTTATAGGAGAGGATATGATCGAGGCGATAAGGAAAACGATAGTAGAGCTTCCTGATAAAAAGGCTAAAAAGTACCGGGAGGATCTGGGCCTGTCTTCATGTGATGCAGATTTTTTGGCAGGCGACAGGAAGCTTGCCGGATACTTTGAAAAATGCCTGGAATGCTATAAGGATGCAAAGGCAATAGCTAACTGGATAATGGGCGATTTCAGCGCACTGGCCAATAAAGAAAAAATACATATATCAGAAAGCAGTGTAATGCCCGCAAACCTCTGCGCAATGCTCGGGATGATAGATGATGGCAAGATCAGCTTAAAGATAGCAAAAACTGTATTCGAAGAGATGTTTGATACAGGCAATGACCCGGCAAGCATAATAGAGGCCGGAGGACTCCAGCAGATAAGTGATTCCGGGGAACTTGAAGGAATAATAGGAGAGGTGATAAAAGGAAACCCCGGACCTGTGCAGCAGTACAGGGAAGGCAAGAAGAAAGCTATTGGATTTCTTATCGGGCAGGTAATGGCCATGACAAAGGGAAAGGCCAATCCCGGACTGGTAAATGAGATAATAGTCAAAAAACTCGGGTGATCCGGGATTAGAAAAATATCAATATATAAGGTTATTGATAGATCAACAAAAAGATTAAGAGAAGAGAAAGGGGAATGTTTAAATGGCAAAGAGGATAGGAGTACTAAGCGGAGGCGGAGATTCATCTGCAATAAATGCCACATTGAGGGCAATATACCTTAAGGCAGCCAGTCTGGGCCATGAGGTCATAGCTATAAAAGATGGCTGGAAGGGCCTTGTCGAGGGTATCTCTGAGGTGCTTACAAGAGAAAAGGTATCAGGGATATTAACTGAAGGCGGCATTATAATAGGTACATCAAGGACAAATCCATTCAAGATGGACGGTGCCGTTGAAAAGGTAAAAGAGAATATAAAGAAGTTAGAGCTTGATGCAATAATAACTATTGGCGGAGATGATACAAATGGAGTCATCACGAAGCTTACCGGCCAGGTAAAAGGTGTGGGAATCCCACAGACGATAGATAATGATATTGCATATACAGATTTTTCTGTAGGATATGCGACTGCTGTTGAATTGGTGACAGACTGTATTGATAAGCTTCATACTACTGCTTTTTCACATCACAGGGTAATGGTGATAGAAGTAATGGGAAGGGACGCAGGCTTTCTTGCACTGGATTCCGGCATAGCCGGCGGAGCGGATATAATACTTGTTCCTGAAGTGCCCTATGATTATGATGATATAGTAAAGGTAATTGAAGAGAGAAAAGAGAACGGTAAAGACTTTACAGTTGTCGTGGTTTCAGAGGGTGCAAAACCTGCTGATGGCGGGGACAAGATAACAAAATCTGGAAAGATAGACAGCTTCGGACATGTTCAGCTTGGCGGTATTGGCGAGGTAATTGCAGAAGAGATTGAGAAGAGGGGTTATGAGACAAGATCCACTAATCTCGGCCATTTGCAGAGGGGCGGCAAGGCATCTGCCTATGACAGGATAATCTCAACAAGATTGGGCATAAAAGCAGTGGAGCTTATCGAAGAAGGTAAATTTGGTCAGATGGCAGTATTTAAGGATGGAAAAATAACATCGGTTCCTCTGGAAAAAGCTATTAATGAAGAAAAGCCCATGGATATGGAGCTATATGAGATGACTAAAATACTTCACTAGTCTTATCTGTCAACATTGTATCTACAGATACAATGTTGACAGACTAATCAAACAGGTATAGAATTAAAATATAATTTAAGGCGGAATATCCATTTTTATGGTTTCCGTAAAAATGACCCATTAGGGGTCATTTTATTTGGCGGGACATTTTTTCATTGCAGATCCTTCATAATATTGATTGCTAAGTTATTTTTAATTGGTCGGATAGATTTCAAGAGAGGTCTACTCCATTATCTTCCAGTA
>CBEVGD010000040.1:0-14829 GCA_965549355.1 uncultured bacterium
CACTGATGACCGAAACCACCGCCTTTGCAATGGGATATACCTGGGGAAGGGGATAAGCAAAATATAAAAAATAGCGCTGGCAATAGACCTCAGAAGCGGATATTTCTTTGAAGAGATATATATAATGCTTGAAAAGCTAAAAGAAAAAAATATAAAGTATAGAATACTTTTTCTTGAAGCTTCTATGAGAGCCATTACTAAAAGATATTCACTTACCAGGAGAAAACACCCTCTGGTGGAGTCAGGATCCCTGGCAGATGGTATAAAAAAAGAAATCAAGAAAATGGAGAAGTTGAAAAATATAGCAGATGTGATAATCGACACATCACTGCTTAATTCAAAGGAACTGAGAGTAGAGATCGCTGAAAGGGTGATGACTGATATTGAAAAGAGCAAGCTTATGCAGATATCAGTAGTTTCTTTTGGCTACAAACACAGGGGTCCGGAGAATATGGATATTGTAATGGATGTGCGGTTCCTTCCGAATCCATTCTACAAAGAAGAACTCAAGGATCTGACGGGGAAAAATGAAAAAGTCAGAGATTTTGTTCTCAACAGGGAAGAAACAAAAAAATTCCTCAAGATATTTGAAGAATTGCTGGATTTTCTTATTCCAAACTATATTGCTGAAGGGAAAAGCTATCTGAGCATCGGTATCGGATGCACCGGAGGTAAACACCGTTCAGTGGTGCTGGCTGATGGAGTAAACGAGTATCTTAACCTGAAAGGGTATTCATCAAAGCTTTTCCATAGGGATATCGATAAGAGAAACAGTTAATATTAAAGCAAGTTTTTTTCCTACTATGAAAAAATTGTTGATAATATTGCAGAACAGCAACACTATAAAAAACCACTTTTATGTTTTATGTAAATCTGATAGAATATGGCGATTTTATCAAATAATATATTTCAAGACACTTTTATTAATAACTTAATTAAGAAGGGGAGAAAAAATGGCGATAAAAGTCGGTATTAATGGTTTCGGGAGGATAGGAAGGCAATTTTTCAGAGCAAAGCTAAAACATGACAAAAACAATGATGTAGAGATAGTGGCCATAAATGATCTCTATCCCACAAAGACACTTGCACATCTATTAAAGTATGACTCTGTCTATCGCATGCTGGATATAGATATCAAGGCTGAAGAAGATGCGCTGATAATCAATGGAAAAAGGATACAGGTAACATCAATAAAGGATCCCGCCGAACTTCCATGGGGCGATAGGGGAGTCGATGTGGCAATTGAAGCTACAGGTATTTTCCGTACAAGGGAAACAGCCGGCAAGCATCTGAAAGCGGGAGCTAAAAAAGTAATAGTGTCTGCACCGTGCAAAGCTGATGGGGCAGACATAACTATGGTGCTGGGTGTGAATCAGGAAAAGTATGATAAAGACAATCACCACATCATTTCAAATGCTTCATGCACGACTAATGCCCTGGCACCATTATGCAAGGTTCTGAATGATAATTTTGGATTAAAGACCGGTCTTATGACGACCATACATGCATATACAAATGATCAGAGGATACTGGATCTTCCGCATAGCGATCTGAGGAGAGCCAGAGCAGCCGCACTTTCGGCAATACCTACATCAACGGGAGCAGCAAGCGCAATCGGACTGGTAATACCGGAACTAAAGGGAAAACTTAATGGATTGGCTGTGAGGATCCCTATCCCTGTGGGTTCTCTGGTGGACCTGGTTGTCGATACGGAAAAAGATACAAGCGTTGAAGAAGTCAATGAAGCTTTTAAAAATGCTTCCCAAGAGTCCCCGCTGAAAGGCATTTTACAGTATTCAGAGGAACCCATAGTATCGGCAGACATCGTAGGAAACCAGTATTCATCCATATTTGATGCAGAGTATACTTACAAGCAGGGCAATCTCATTAAAGTATTGTCATGGTATGATAATGAATGGGGATATTCAAGCAGATTATTTGATCTGGCAAAATATATAGTTAAATAATTTTTTAAAAACTAACAATACTAAACAACCGGAGCATCGCTGTAGCTCCGGTTGTTTAGGAACCTGTCAGAGAACTGGGCTCAGGCTTGGAGGCTGAAATTTTTAAACAGATTAAGGCCTGAGGAAGAAGCGATATGTAGTATCGGTGATGACGAAAAACGAAAATATGTATAAAAAGAGCGACTGCCCGAAGGGTTGGACAATAAAACAGCAATCTGCTTCGTTAAATCTCCTATGCAATGTACCACATTGCATAGATCGATTTGCCTTGCATCTTACTATTTTATTGTCCAACAAGCCAAGATCCAGTTCTCGGACAGGCTCCTGGTGAATGGGTCCGGTGATAATTATGTTTGACAAAAAAACAGTCAGAGAAATCAATATAAAGGGCAAAAAAGTGCTTGTCAGGGTGGACTATAATGTACCACTGGATGATGAACTGGCTATTACCGATGATACAAGGATCAGGCTGTCCCTGCCCACAATAAAATATCTAAGGGAAAATAATGCGAAAATAATATTAATGTCTCATCTTGGAAGACCCAAAGGAAAGGCCGAAGATAGGTTCCGCCTGGACCCGGCAGCATTAAAGCTGGGAGAGCTAATGGGGACCAGGGTTAAAAAATTTGACCGGATCTATTCTGCTGAAATAAAGGAATATATAGATAATCAAATGAAAAACGGGGAAATCGTGATGCTGGAAAATCTCAGATTTGATACAGGCGAGAAATCAAATGATAGTGAATTTTCAAAATCACTTGCATCTCTTGCAGATATATATGTAGACGATGCTTTTGGAGCTGCCCACAGGGCCCACGCTTCTGTAGTCGGAGTGCCGGAATTTATTCCTGCAGTATCCGGATTACTATTAGAAAAAGAGATAAAGACGCTTGTTGCACTTCTGGAAACTCCAGGAAGACCTTTCCTGGCTATACTTGGAGGAAGCAAAGTGTCTGATAAGATACAGGTCATAAAAAATCTATTAAGCAAAGTAGATGGCCTCATGCTGGGAGGGGGGATGACCTATACCTTTCTAAAGGCAAAGGGCCTGGAGATAGGAACATCAATTTGTGAAGACAGTCAGCTGGATTATGCTCTGGAAATGATAGGTCTGGCAAAAGAAAATAATGTGAACCTTCTTCTTCCCGTTGACATAACTATTGCCAGAGAATTTGACAGGAATGCAGAAACCAGGGAAGTTCCGGTAGAAAATATTCCTGCAGATTGGATGGGACTTGATGTCGGGACCAAAACTATAAAATTATTCACTGATGAGATAGCTGCAGCTAAAACAATATTCTGGAACGGCCCTGTCGGTGTTTTTGAATGGGAGAGATTTTCAAAAGGTACCAAAAGTATTGCCTTTGCAATAGCTGATAGTAAAGCAGTAGCAGTGGCAGGAGGTGGCGATACTGTGGCAGCTATTAAAAAATACGGCCTCTCGGAAAAATTTTCGCATATATCAAGCGGCGGCGGAGCCTCCATGGAACTTCTCGAAGGAAAGGCCCTGCCCGGCATTGAGGCGCTTATGAAGAAATAACCAATATTTTGAAAGGACTATATAAAAATGAGAAAACCCTTTATTGCGGGTAATTGGAAAATGAATATGACCCATCTGGAAGCGATGAAATTTCTGGAGGAGCTGGGCTATAAGTTTGAAAATAAAACAGGCTGCGAGATTGCTATCTGTCCCCCGGCAACGGCCCTCAGGAGCGTGAAAACTATTATTGAAGATGATAATATGGAGATAAAATTGGGGGCGCAGAATATGCACTTTGAGCAAAGCGGAGCATATACTGGAGAGATATCCCCTGATATGCTAAAAGTCCTCGGTGTTGAGTATGTGATACTTGGCCATAGTGAGAGACGGCAGTATTTTGCAGAGACAAATGAGATTGTGAATAAAAAGGTAAAAACTGCATTTGAAAACAAATTGAAACCGATACTATGCATAGGTGAAAAGCTTGAAATAAGGGAAAAGGGGAAGGAAATAGAATTTGTCCTTGACCAGCTTGTAAATTGTCTGGCAGACATAAAGAGTGAAAACATTGCCGGACTTACTATTGCTTATGAACCGATATGGGCGATCGGTACAGGGAAGACTGCGACTTCTAAAGATGCAGATAATATATGCCGTGGTATCAGACAAAAAATTGCTGCTATCTATGGAAAAGATGATGCTGATAAAGTCAGAATACAATATGGAGGAAGTGTAAAACCTTCAAATATCAGCGAACTTATGAGTATGCCCGATATAGACGGAGCGCTTGTAGGCGGAGCAAGCCTTAAAGCCGATGATTTTCTGGCACTTATCAATTACCGGGAGCCTGTCCCGGGACCGGGACCTGAGTTTGCAGGCTGATATTTTTGAACAGATTAAGGCCCGAGGAAGAAGCAATATGGTATCCGCGATGACGAAAAACGAAAATATGTGTAAAAATAGAAAACCTGTATGTCTTATGATCCTTGACGGATGGGGACTCTCAAAAAGGCGTGAAGGAAATGCCATTGCCCTGGGAAATACTCCAAATATGGATAATTATTTCCAGAGATATCCACACACTAGCTTAAATGCTTCAGGAGCCGCTGTCGGTCTTCCTGAGGGCCAGATGGGAAATTCTGAAGTAGGGCATCTCAATATTGGTGCCGGGCGGGTCGTATATCAAGAACTGACAAGAATAAGTAAAGCAGTAGATGATGGGGATTTTTACGAAAACCCCGTTTTGAGTAAAATATTCTCAGATGTGGCAGCCAGCGGCGAAAGAAGTCTCCACCTGATGGGACTGGTTTCTGACGGAGGGGTGCACAGCCATATCAAGCACCTCAAAGCTCTTGTGGAAATGGCAAAAAGCAAGGGTGTAAAAAACCTGTATATCCATGCATTTCTTGACGGCAGGGATGTGCCCCCGCGCTGTGCTGTCGGTTATCTTGAAGAACTGGATGAATATCTTCAAAAAAGATCTATCGGCAAAGTGGCAACTGTGAGCGGACGCTATTATGCAATGGACAGGGATAATAGATGGGCGAGGACCGGGAAAGCATATGATTGCCTTGTTTACAGGAATGGAAAAAAGTTTAAGTCCTCAGCGGAGCTTGTAAAAAGTTCCTATGAAAACAGCATAGGTGATGAATTTGTGGTTCCGGGTATTATTGATACAGGTAATGATAACGATGGCAGGATAAAGAACGGAGATTCTGTAATATTTTTTAATTTTAGGCCGGATAGGGCAAGGCAGCTCACAAGAGCTTTTATTGAATCAGGATTTTCAGGATTTGACAGGGGAGAAGCTCCGCCTGAAGTATGTTTTGTTTCGATGACCCTCTATGATAAAAAATTTAATGTTCCAGTTGCTTTTCCACCCCGAATAATAGCAGATACGCTCGGCGAAGTACTTTCAAACAATGGCTTAAGACAGCTCAGGATAGCTGAAACTGAAAAATACGCTCATGTCACATTCTTTTTTAATGGTGGGATAGAGGCACCATATCCAGGTGAAGACAGGATACTTATTCCATCTCCTGATATTGCAACATATGATAAAAAACCGGAGATGAGTGCAAATGAAGTCACAGATAAGCTTATCAGCAAAATAAAGGAAGACATATATGATGTCATAATATTAAATTATGCAAATTCGGATATGGTCGGCCATACCGGTTTTCTTGACGCTGCGATCATAGCTGTAGAAACAGTTGATAAATGTGTGGGAAGGGTAGTGTCCCAAATAAATAAAGCAGGAGGAATTGCAATAATCACTGCGGACCACGGGAATGCGGAAGAAATGATATCTCCTGACGGTCATAGCGTGATCACGGCACATTCCACCTCTCCGGTACCTTTTATAATATGCAGCAAAGATTATAAAATAAGGGACAAAAATAAGGAATACAAATTAAGTGATATTGCACCGACAATAATGAAACTTCTCAATATAGAAAAACCATCCCTGATGACAGGTATTTCTATTATTTGATAATGTTTTATTGTCTAATTATATTTGGATGTATGCGGCCATAATTAAAAATATAATTTAAAATTTATAATATTTTTGATAGAATACGCTTTAATGATTTAAATCATTGGTGCTAGAGTATTAAGGAAAGGGTAATAATGGGTTCAGTATTATTAAATATTTTTTTTGGTGTTCACATTCTGGCAAGCCTGGGCCTCATACTTCTCATACTTCTTCATGCAGGAAGGGGCGGAGGTATCTCAGGACTTTTTTCAGGAATGGCGGATGCTATTGACGGGAGCGGTATTGTTGAAAAGAATCTGGATCGTATAACGGTAATACTTGGATTGGTGTTTGCCGCGACAACAATTACGCTATTTATTCTTTTATAATTTTTTTATAAAATATATCCATTATTTAAGTTTTTATAATATTTTGTTAGATATGCAGGTTTTTATGAAAGGAGGAAAAGCAATAGATCCTGCAAAGTAAATCAATCATTTAAAAAAAAGAAGGAGATTTTGATGAGTATTTCAAAAAAATTACCAGCGGTGGTTGCGATCTGCATCGTGATGATACTGATTGTGACATTATCATTCGGCTGTAAAAAAGAGGAAAAAGCCGGCGGAGAATTCAGGGCATTCCTGGTCGAGCCAGTATCGCTTGATCCGCCAAATGCCTACGAGAGCGAAGGCATCCAGGTAACAAGGCAGTTATTTGACGGTCTTGTAGAATATGACCCTACCAGCATGGAAGTAGTTCCGGCTATAGCTAAGTCATGGACAGTCTCAGATGACGGACTGGTCTATACCTTTATGCTAAATAAAGGCGTTAAGTTCCACAGCGGAAGAGAATGTACAGCAGAAGACTTCGTATATTCCTGGTCAAGAGTATGCCAGGCCGAGACAGCTTCATACCTGGCCTATCATCTGGATCCTATCTTAGGATACGATGAGCTTCAGGCAGGCGAAGGAGAAGTACTTGATGGAGTAAAGGCTATAGATGACTATACTCTCGAAGTGACACTCAAATATCCATATGCTGACTTCATTAATACTGTCGGACATACAGTCTTCTATCCTGTTGCAAAAGAGGACATAGAAGAATGGGGAGATAATTACAGCGAACATGTAAACGGTACAGGAGCTTTCAAGCTGGTAGAATGGAAACATGACCAGTATATAACACTTGAAAGATTTGATGACTATTATGGCGATAATGCAATGCTGGAAACAGTAAAGTATATCATCTTTGCCGACGAAGACACAGGATTCCTGGAATATAAGGCTGGAAATATTGAATACTGCAGGATACCTCAGGGCAAGGTCCAGGTCACCAGAGATGATGCTGATCTTGGGGATGAAGCGATAATAGGGCCTCAACTGGCAGTTTATTATTTTGCCATGAACTATGAGGTAGAGCCGTTTAAAGGTAATCTTGCACTTAGAGAAGCATTAAATTATGCAGTTGACCGCCAGAACATAATAGATGTGATCTCCGAAGGCGTGCCATCTGTTGCTTCAGGCGTTGTACCAAAGGGAATAGTCGGCTGGACCGATGGACAATCCCAATATGTTTATGATGTTGACATGGCAAAACAAAAGCTTAAAGAAGCCGGCTATCCGGATGGAGAGGATCTTCCCGTTATCCAATTCGGTATCAATATAGGCTCTGGCCATGAGCTTGTTGCCGAAGCTGTACAGGCTGACTTTGCAGAGATCGGAGTAAATGTAGAGATAGTCGCTATGGAATGGGGCACTGCTCTTGAAGCATTCCAGAATGGAGAGATTGGATTCTTCAGACTTGGTTGGATTGCCGATTATCCCACAATGGATAATTTCCTTTTTCCATTGTTCCACTCAACATCAACAGACAATTATCAGGGATATAATAATCCTGAAGTCGACGAGATGCTTATTGAGGCAAGAAGTATTGCAGATGAAGATGAAAGGATAGCAAAGTATAGAGAAATCGAAAAGATAGTGCTTGATGATTCTGCATTTATACTGGTCTATCAATATGGCAGCAGACGGATACTTAAGGATTATGTGAAAGGTTTTGAGCTTTCTGCAGCTGAAAACTATGATCTGTCGACTGTATATTTGGAAAAACAATAAAAAGGGACGAATTTGCAATTTAGAAAATATTGTATTGATTTGTCCTCGCTTTGAAGTATAAAAATGCAGCCCACATCGATCTGGTGCGGGCTGCATTCTAATATGAAGCTATATTAATAATTATGATTTATTATATATTAAGAAGATTGCTGCAGATCGTTCCGGTCCTTATAGGGATCACTATTATATTATTTGTCCTTATGTATGTGATACCTGAGGACCCTGCCCGATTGATCCTCCAGAAAGGAGCAACCGAACAGGCTCTTGCTAATCTGAGGGCAAAGATGGGGATAGATAAGCCTGTCTATGTGCAGTACTGGAGGTATGTTACACAGCTGGCAAAAGGCGATCTCGGGCAGTCTTATCGCTATAGGCGCTCGGTCAACAGCATACTTTTGGACCATTACCCCAACTCTGTAAAATTGGCTATGGCAGCTATTATTATAGAAATAATAATAGGAATATTTGCCGGCATTGTCTCTGCTGTAAAAAAATATACATTCTGGGATACCCTCGTCACAGTTTCCACCACCCTTGCGGTGTGCGTCCCTGTCTTCTGGATGGGGATGATGATGCAGGTCATCTTTGGCCTGAAACTGGGGATATTGCCGATGTCCGGAATGGGAGACGGCAGTATCCGCTATTATATATTGCCTGCCTTAACACTTGCTTCTGTATCTACAGCATATGTCGCAAGAATGACGCGGAGCAGTATGCTGGAAGTCATTTCAAATGATTATATAACAACAGCATATGCCAAGGGACTTTCATTTAATAGGGTTATTGGAAAACATGCCTTAAAAAATGCCCTGATACCGGTGGTCACTCTGATAGGACTGGATCTGGGAGCCCTGATGGGCGGAGCGATACTGACTGAGACGATATTCTCATGGCCGGGGATAGGAAGAGTGATCTACCTTGCGGTACTTCAGAGGGATGCCCCGGTCGTAATAGGGGGGACACTTATTCTGGTACTGGTGTTTGTATTTATTAATCTTATAGTAGATATAGTATATGCTCTCCTGGATCCAAGGATCAGATATAATAAAATAGAAGTTAATGTATAAGTTTACATGCATAAAAATATATATTTACGGAATTAGAAGTAGTAGAAATATTTAAGAAAATTAGATTATGTCAATTAAAGAAAAAGGAAAACCGGCAGAAATTCTGACAGCTCCCGACAAGTTGGAACTTGATGGAGGGCATTCAAGATCATCACTCTACAAGGATGCCTGGAGGAGGTTAAGGAAAAACAAACTTGCCATGTTCGGACTTGCGATAGTCATATTTCTTATCATTCTGGCTATATTCGCACCATTGCTTGCACCTTATGACCCCAATGCAAGAGTCAAAGCAGATTCTGCGCTTGGACCAAGCAGCACTTATTTCTTTGGGACAGATCTTCTCGGCAGGGACATATTTAGCAGAGTTATCTACGGAAGCAGGATATCTATAGAGGTAGGAATCATAGCAGTAGGGATATCTGTCGTGCTGGGGTTGTTCTTTGGCGCTCTTGCCGGTTATTTTGGAAGATGGGCCGATGCAATAATAATGAGGGTGGCGGATATATTTTTTGCATTTCCGTATATACTTGGAGCAATTGCGATCATGACCATCCTGGGTTCCGGAATAGTCAATATATTTATTGCAATAGGACTCCTGGGCTGGGCTTATTTTGCCAGGATATTTAGAGGTTCGATATTATCCATAAAAAATAAAGAGTATATCGAAGCCGCCAGAGCTCTTGGCGCCAGCAATACCAGGATAATAACAAGACATATATTTCCCAATTCGACTGCTCCCATAATAGTGTATGCGACCATGAACGTGGGTACCGCTATTATCGTAGAAGCAGCTTTGAGTTTTCTTGGAATAGGCGTACAACCGCCTACGCCCGCATGGGGCAAGATGCTTTCAGAAGCTCTCAGCTATATTGATATAGCGCCATGGATGATGTTGTTCCCGGGGCTTGCTATTGTAATAACAGTACTGGGTTTTGTATTGCTGGGAGACGGCCTGAGAGATGCTTTTGATCCAAAGATGAAAAATTAGCAATAATACATTTAGTTTAAAAGAGTAATAGGTGATGAACGATATAAACAACAATAAAGTTCTGGAGGTAAATGACCTCAAAACTTATTTTTATACTGATGACGGAGTAGTAAAAGCGGTAGATGGTGTAAGTTTTGACCTTAAAAAAGGCGAGACCCTTGGAATAGTAGGTGAGACAGGCTCCGGAAAGAGCGTTACCGCCCTTTCCATCCTCAGGCTCATAACTGAACCCCCGGGGAAAATAGTAAATGGGGAGATCCTGTTTAATGGCAGCGATCTTCTCAAATTAGATAAAAAAGATCTTCAAAAGTTCAGGGGTAATAGGATATCGATGATATTCCAGGATCCGATGACATCATTAAATCCAGTATACACTATCGGAAATCAGATAATGGAAGCGGTAGTTATCCATAGAAAATTAAAAAAGGAAGATGCTGTAAAAGAAGTTGTCAGGCTGCTGGAGATGGTAGGCATCGCAGAAGCCAGGAAAAGGCTTTCCAGCTATCCCCATGAATTCAGCGGCGGTATGCGCCAGAGAGTCATGATAGCTATGGCAATTGCAAATACTCCGGATATATTAATTGCAGATGAGCCCACAACGGCGCTTGATGTCACAATACAGGCCCAGATACTGGAATTGCTTGATGAGATAAAACAAAAAACAAATTCTTCAATAATCCTTATAACACATGATCTTGGTGTTGTGGCCAAATATGTGGACCGTGTTATGGTCATGTATGCCGGCAAACCGGTAGAATTTTCAACCGTTGATAATATATTCTATAAACCCATGCATCCCTATACTCTGGGCCTTATGGATTCCATTACAAGACTTGATGAAGAAAAAAGGGAGAAATTAAAACCTATAACCGGTTCTCCGCCAAGCCTCATCAATCTTCCGGAAGGATGTACCTTTAAAAATAGATGTGGCTTTTCTGAGGATTGTTGTGCAAATAGCATCCCTCCTCTCAAGGAAGTAGCGGACGGACATTTTGTTGCCTGTTTCAGGACAAAAGATATCTTAAAAATAGGATTAAAAGAAAAACTAAAAAATAATGGATAATAATAAACTTCTCGAAGTAAAAAACTTAAAAAAATATTTTAACCTCAGGGGAGGGTTTTTCTCCCAGAGTAGTGCGGGGACAATAAAAGCTGATGATGATATTAGGCTTTCAATAAAAAAAGGCGAGACTTTTGGACTGGTAGGCGAGAGCGGATGCGGTAAGTCAACGACTGCAAGAGTAATATTGAGACTGATACCTCATTCGTCCGGTTCAGTCATATATGAAGGAAACGATATATTTGACCTGAGCAGCAAGCAGATGTTTGGAGTTAGAAGAGATATACAGATAATATTTCAGGATCCTTATGCATCACTGTCTCCAAGGATGACAATCGGAGATATAATCGGCGAACCTCTTGAGATACACCGGATAGGAAATAAGACAAAAAGAATAAAAAGAGTCAAAGAACTCCTTGATGTGGTGGGATTAAATCCCGAGCACCTGAACAGATATCCCCATGAATTCAGTGGGGGACAGAGGCAGAGAATCGGTATTGCAAGAGCTCTTGCACTTACTCCAAAGATTATATTATGTGATGAGCCTGTATCTGCATTAGATGTATCGGTGCAGGCACAAATTTTGAATCTTCTTGCGGACCTTCAAAAAGAATTTAATCTGACATATCTATTTATTGCACATGATCTTTCCGTAGTAAAACATGTAAGCAATAGAGTAGGTGTGATGTATCTTGGAAAACTGGTAGAGATAGCAAATAGCGAGGATCTCTATTCAAAACCGCTTCATCCATATACGATAGGGCTCCTATCCGCTGTGCCTATACCTGATCCGGGGCTTGAGAGAAAAAGAAAGAGGATAGTGCTTGAAGGAGATGTCCCGAGCCCTCTAAAACCGCCTTCAGGATGTTCTTTCCATCCAAGATGTCCGCTGGCAAAAGATATATGCAGCAAAGAGGCTCCTCCGCTTAAAAATTATGGAGGGAACGGAACACAACATTTTGCAGCATGCTTCTTTGCGAGACAGTCAATTTAAAACTCAGGCTCCATAGAATTCCAGAATAATCCTTAAAAAAACAATTAATTTGTAATAAGATGATTTTCTGTATGAATAATAAAATAAATAAAATATATATCTGTTTAATAGCAATAATATCAGGTCTTATTGTTTTCACCGGATGCACATATGAAGATCTGGGTCTTATTTCTTCAAATATTACCGGGACAGAATCTGCAATCTCCGGAGAGAGCAATGAGATCCAACTGAGTGATGAAGAATTATTTCTGGAGATGAAGGCGAGACAGGATAAAAACCCATTGTCTGATATAAATATCAGAAAAGCCATATTTCATGCAGTGGACCGGGAAAGAATAATTAATGAACTCTTTTGGGAATACAACAGTGTTCCGGAAAGTCTTTTCGCAAAGCATTCCCCATGCTGGCATCCGGCATGGTCAGAATATGATTATAATCTTGATAAAGCCAGTGAATATCTAAGAAAGGCAGGTTATGGACCTGATGAGCCCCTGTATCTTGCTATAAGTGCTGTTGACAATAGCGGTTCTAAAAAAATAATTGAGGAGATAATAAAAGAGGACCTCGAAAAAATAGGAATTGATCTCTGGATATTTAATAAAACTCCAAAAGAGTTTTATCAGGATTATGTAAACACAGGCACATATGATCTGGGTCTGTGGTCCATGTATATTTTTAACAAAAACGAACTATACTGTAATTTTTCTTCAAATAAAATTCCATCAATGAAAACAGAAGAAAACAAGAACTGTGAGAATTTTTATTGGTATGCGAATAAAAATATTGATAGCATGGTGCAGAAACTTCAGAATTTGGAAGATATTGAAAGAATAAAAGAAAAAACTGATAAAATACAGGATATTCTTGCAAGAGATGCTGTGATACTCCCGCTGTATAGTAGATTATTTGTATTTGCTTACAGCAACAGAATAAAGGAACTGAATATTGATATCGTAGAAGACAGAATCTTGCATGATATAGAGAATTGGAAGCTTTCCTCCGATATTGATGTGTCTGAGGGTGAAAAGAGCGAGATAATCATAGGATATGAATCAGACCATATAGATATATTTAATGGATTTGCCCCTTATTTTATAAATGACCTGCTTTTTAGGGGTCTGTGGAAGAAAAATGATGATGGCTCTTATGAACCTGAACTTCTTGAAAGCTTTAGCGGATTTGGAAACGAACTGGTTGAGGTTCCCTCTGGGGATATAGTAGTGGGATTAAGAGAAGATCTTTATTGGGATGATGGGAGTCCGTTGACCTCTGAAGACATTAAATATACTTTTGAATATTTAATGAATTTTATGGAGGAAAAAGAGTATTTCTCAAAATTAGACGGAGACTATAAAAAGATAAAAGAAATAGAGATAATTGATGAGGCGAACTTTAAAATCATATTTGATGAGACTGTTCCGGACTGGCATAAACTATTTTCAATGGTGTTTAAAAAGGATCAATTTAAATTAAAAAATCTTGATAATTTCCCATACACGCAGATAATTGCGAATGGACCCTATAAAATAATAGGATATGATCCAGATGGAAGATTGGTAATGGAAATAAATGAGTATTATCATAATACCTTACCTGAGATAGGGAGGCTCATTATAAGATTTGATCCGGATAAAAATAATCTAATTGCTATGTTAAAAGAAGGTGAAATAGATTGCATGAGCATACCGGTGGATCCTGAACTTATGAAAACACTTGAAGAGGATAATAATGTAAATCTATTTATTAAGCCGGGCAATATTATAGAACATCTCGCACTTTCATTAAAACCTAAAGAAGAATAGCTTGAAATTATATTTTGTATATTGACATATATATGTATAATTCTTAGAATTATAAAGCATTTTCAGGAATAAGTATTAAGGTTTTATTTCTATCTTATTTTATAATGTCGGAGTGGCGGAATTGGTAGACGCGCAAGGTTGAGGGCCTTGTGAGCATTTTTGTTCATGGGGGTTCAAGTCCCCCCTCCGACACCAGTAAAATTTGGAGGCGGCACCCGGACTTGAACCGGGGATAAAGGTTTTGCAGACCTCTGCCTTACCACTTGGCTATGCCGCCTTTAAGCACAGATAGATATTATAGAATAAATCTAAAAAAAAGTTAAGATAAGGTCCCTAAAAATTCCCCACTTATTCTGCTGCCGCACTTAATACATTTTCCATCCATGATATTATTTTCAGAAATACTAAAGCCCTGCCTTCTGATCAATAGCTCATTGCAGTCGGGACAATAGGTATTCTCATGATCTCCTGATGATATATTTCCGCCATAGACATATTTTAATCCGGCTTTTATACCAATGTCTATGGCCACTTCTATCTGCCTGACACCAGTAGCTGGAAGATTTGATCTGTATTGTGGATAGTAGGCGCTTATATGCCAGGGTATGGCTTTATCTATACTAGAAAGAAATCCGGCGATTTCTTCCAGCTCATTGACAGAGTCATTAAGGCCCGGGATAATAAGAGTAGTTATTTCTATCCAGATCTTTTTATCATGCATGGTTTTTATATTATCCAGTACCGGTTTGAGCCTTCCTCCTATTTTATTTTTATAAGTATTTTCAGAAAAACTTTTAAGGTCAATATTAGCAGCATCCAGATACGGACCAATCATCTCAATACATTCCCTGGTCATAAATCCATTAGTTATAAAAATATTT
>CBEVGD010000041.1:0-14789 GCA_965549355.1 uncultured bacterium
TGATATACAATTTTTAGAAGAAAAAGAGGCGAGCCAGGAAGAGTTTTTCCATACATTTAATTCACTCCACGATACTAACCGGCAGATAGTCCTCTCGAGCGATAGGCCCCCAAAAAGCATCGCCACCCTTGAAGAGAGGCTCTGTTCCCGTTTTGAGTGGGGTCTTGTTACGGATATTAAGCCTCCCGACCTTGAGACCAGGATGGCAATTTTAAGAAAATATGTTGAGAGGGAAAAGATAAAGGTCTCAGATGATATACTTGGTTTTATATCTGAAAGGATAACTACTAATATTAGAGAGCTTGAGGGCGCCCTTACCCGGGTCGTGGCGTTCTCTTCGCTGACTAATTCTAAACCGGACCTTGATATTGCTAAGAATATTTTAAAAGATGTGCTTCCTGATGATGTTGAGTGTAAGGTGAGTATTCAGAAAATTGTAAAAGAAGTCTCCCGGTTTTTCTCTATCCCTATTAATGATATTTTAAGCGCTAAGAGAAATAAGTTTATTTCTCATGCCAGACAGCTTGCGATGTTTCTTGCCAGAGAACTTACAAGCAGCTCTCTTCCGCAAATAGGGAAGGGTATAGGGGGCAGGGACCATACGACTGTTATATATGCAGTTTCAAAGATTTCCGATCTTATTACTAAAGATAAAAATGTTTATATGCAGATCCAGGAAATTACTAATAGGATAAAAAAGAGTCCTTAGTTTCCACAGGGTCTGTTTAAAAACTGTTGATATCCGGTGTTTTTATCAACAATCCTTCTTTTTTTCTGTTAATAATAATATGGTTTTTTTTAATAACTTTTTTTTGTTGATATTTTTGTTTTTTATCAACATATTTTTTTTGGGTTTTCCACGGGTTTTTTATTAAAAACACACCGTGGGTGATGTTATTAACAGTTTAAACAATACTATTATTAATACTAACTATTTAACTAAATATTATATATAATAAAAAGGATTTAATTTTTACTTATATTTTATAAAAGAGGGATAAATGAAATTCCAAACAACCCGCGGGGAACTGCTTGAACTAATACTATTTTCCAGTAAAGCAATAAACCCAAAAACAGCCACCTTTATTTTAAACGGAGTACTATTAGAAGCTGATAAAGAATTAAATATTTTTAGCACAGACCTTGAAACAAGCATAAAAAGCTCAATGAGTGTAAAAGTAGAAGAAAAGGGAAAAGCTGTAGTTCCGGCAAAAATACTAATCAATATACTAAAAAGTCTTAAAGAATCAAAAATAAATATTGAATTAAATAAAGAAACTAACCAGATCCAGATAACAAGCGAAAATGCCCGCTTTAACCTAAACACTCTTTCTCTTGAAGAATACCCGGCATTTCCTGAAACAAAAACACAAAATCCTATAAAATTAAATCTGGATGAATTCCGAACCCTTATCTCAAAAACACAAAGAGCGGTCTCCCAGGATGAAAGCAGGGTAATACTCACGGGGATCCTTATGGAGATAGAAGAAGGGAGCCTGACCATGGTGGCGACCGACAGCTACAGGCTCGCAATAATAAAAAGCAATTTAAAAACAGAGGGTAAGGAAGTAAAAATAGTAGTGCCCTCAAAAGTGCTGGACAGTATAATAAAAACAGACTTCAAAAAAAGAGAGATGGAAATAGTCCTGGAAGAAAACCAGATAGTGTTTTATCTAAAAAAAGAAGGAAAATTAAAAAACATAATTGTTTCCAGACTGCTTTCCGGAAAATTCCCGGAATACAAACAACTGATCCCGGAAAAAATGAAACACAATATTGTAGTGGATAAAGAAAAAATCCTGGAAGTCGTAAAAAGAATATCTTCTATATCCCAGGACAATATTCCGATAAAGCTGATAATCGATAAAGGAAAAATAACTGCCGCTATGGACATAAAAGAAATAGGAAGCTCCAGCGAAGATTTTAAAGCTGCCTATGGCGAAGAAAAGATGGAAATAGTCTTTAACCCATATTATTTAATAGACGGAATAAATATGATGGATGGTAAAAACATAATATTTTCTATAGAAGAGCCATTAAAACCCATATTGATAAAATCAGAAAAAGATAAAAATTTGCTATACCTGCTGATGCCGATCAGGGTGTCTTAAAACTAGCATAATCAGGAAAATTGATACAGATCAATAAAAAAATAAATCTAAAAATAGCAATAATAGGCGCGGGCCGCCTTGGAACCACAATAGGGTATTTTATTGCGGACAAAAATTTAAAAAACATTAAAATAGTATCAATTTCCACACCCACAAAAAAAACAATAAACAGGGCAAAGAAAATATTCGGGAAATTAAAAAAAAACATACTATTTACAAATAGCAATGCTATTGCAGCCGAAAAAGCTAACTGTATATTTATATGCACGCCGGACGACCTGATCGCAAAAGCCTGTGAAAGCATATATGATAAACAAGAAAACAGGGGCCGGGAAAAAACTGTTATACATTTTAGCGGGTCCAGATCTCTAAAAGAACTTGAAGCTGCAAGAAAAAACGGGGATTGTGCCGCATCAATACATCCCCTGAAGTCAATTGCCTCGATCCCTGAAGCAATAAAAACCCTGAAGGGTACAGAATATGGAATAACCTATATAGACAAAAAAGGGGAGGATATAACAAAACTACTGGTAGATATCCTGGAAGGCAGCAGCATAGTCGTACAGGATGATACCAAGCCGGTTTATCATGCAGCTGCCTGCATAGCATCAAATTACCTTGTTGCTCTTATAGACTATGCTGTGTATATAAATGAAAAAATCGGCATAAAACCGGGAGAGTCCACCAGGGGGCTGATAAACCTTATTGAAGGCACCGTGGATAATATAAAAAAAATGGGGACAAAAAAATCCCTGACAGGACCGATAGCCAGGGGAGACACAGGGACGGTAGGGAACCACCTAAAAATATTTGAGAAGGTCCTGGACAAAAAAGACACAGAGATATACAGAATAATGGGGGAAAAGACAGCAGATATAGCCAGGGGGAATGGCTGGATCGATGCGGACACTTATAATAAATTGCTGAAGCTGTTAAAAGATAAATAATTTCGGGGGAGGAAAATCAATGGTTGAAAGAAAAATAACTACTGAAATATTGCAGGAGATGAAAAAAACAGGAGAAAAAATTACTATGCTCACAGCATATGACGCCCTGATGGCTTCACAGATAGATGAGAGCGGAATAGACATGATCCTGGTGGGGGACTCAGTTGCGAATGTGCTTCTCGGATATGACAATACAATACCCGTTACAATGGATGAGATGCTACACCACTGCAGGGCAGTGACCCGTGCCGCAAAGAACGCTTTTGTGGTGGGGGATATGCCTTTTATGTCATATCAGGCATCTGTCAGCGAAGCGGTAAGAAACGCCGGCAGATTTTTAAAGGAAGCCGGAGCGGAAGCAGTAAAGCTCGAGGGCGGAAGCGAGGTCTTTGATATAATTAAAAAAATATCCGGTGCCGGGATACCTGTTATGGGGCATCTCGGGCTTACGCCCCAGTCAATACATAGATTCGGCGGGTATGGACTCAGGGGAGGAACCGGCGAAGAGGCACAAAAAATAATAGACGATGCCGCAGGCCTTGAAGAGGCAGGAGCTTTTTCTATTGTGCTCGAAAAGATACCGGCAGAACTTGCCGGCCGCATTACAAAAGCTCTTAAAATACCGACAATAGGAATTGGGGCAGGAGTAGAGTGTGACGGACAGGTACTCGTAACGCATGATATGCTTGGCCAGTTTGAAAAATTCAAGCCGAAATTTTCCAAAAGGTATGCAGAGCTTGCCAGGATCACAAAAGAAGCATACAGCCAATACATAAAAGAAGTCAAAGACAAAAAATTCCCGGCAGGGGAACATTCATATTGATATCAGGAAAATGAAAATACTTGAAAAAATATCTCAGTGTCGAAGCGAAGTAGATATATTAAAAAAAAGAGGGTATAAAATAGGGCTGGTCCCCACAATGGGCTATCTGCACGAGGGGCATCTGAGCCTGGCCAGGCTGGCAAAGAAAGAATGCGATGCGGTGTTTATGACCATATTTGTAAACCCTGCACAATTCGGCCCGTCCGAAGATCTTGATAAATACCCCAGAAATCCTGAGAGAGATGCCCTGCTGGCCGAAAAAACCGGTACGGATTATATTTTTAAACCGGCTCCGGATGAAATATATAAAAAAGATTATGGAACCTATGTGGAAGTCGAGGGCCTTTCGGATATAATGTGTGGAGAACACCGGCCGGGACATTTTAAGGGGGTTGCAACCATAGTATTAAAGCTTTTTAATATAATCTGTGCAGACAGGGCATATTTCGGTAGAAAAGACTATCAGCAGCTCGCTATTATAAAAAAAATGGTTTCGGACCTGGATATCGACATAGAGATAATAGAGTGTCCGACCATAAGAGAAGAAAGCGGACTGGCGCTGAGCTCCAGAAATAAATATCTTGGGCCCGGAGAAAGAAAGAATGCGGCAGTAATATATGAAAACCTAAAAAATGTAGAAAAGGGTGTAAATGCCGGAGAAAGGGATCCGGAAAAATTAAGGAGAAAAGCCATAAAGGACCTCAAAAAAAATATCTATATAAAAAAAATAGACTATTTTGATATAAGAGATGCGCAAAACCTGAGAAGAATGACGGAGATAGACAGAAGTAAAGATATCCTGGTGGCAGCGGCTGCATGGGCCGGGAAGACAAGATTGATAGATAATATAGTTATAGATAAAAAAAAGTAGTAGAATATGCTAACTATTATAAAGAGCAGCAAACCATTGAAAGAGGTTTAGATTTGTTTATAAATATTTTAAAGAGCAAGATCCACAGGGCAACGGTAACGGGAGCCAATATCCATTATATGGGAAGCATAACGATCGACGAAGAACTTATGGGGCATGCAAGAATACTGCCATATGAAAAAGTTCTTGTGGCCAGCATCGAGAGCGGGGAGAGGCTTGAGACCTATGTGATAAAAGGAAAGAGAGGAAGCGGCGAGATATGCCTTAACGGTGCGGCTGCGAGGAAAATATTGAAGGGCGATAAAGTGATCATACTGTCTTTTGCGCTCCTTGATGAAGAAAAGGCAAAAGGTTTTAAACCTCTGGTCGTATATGTCGATAATAAAAACAATATAATCGACGAAACGGACCATGTAAAAAAAGATGACGAATGTTAGCCGCAGAAAAAAATTTTTAAAAATTCTTATATTCTTTACAATATCCCTGACAGCTATATTTATTTTTTCCTGCGAGAAAAAGGGAAGCGGCCCCGGCATGGAAGCGGAAGAAATACCCGGTGAGAGCACCAGCCTGTATCTTTTTGACTATAGAGAGATCATACTCAAGGGGACCTCAAGCATAGGAACCGAAATAAAAAACTGCAATGCCTATCTGGACATCTATGGGGATCTTGTCTTTTTTGGAGAACTGGAAAACACAACCAGCACGATTAAGACAGATATAGAAATAACAATGGATTTTTTAAATTCAAAAGGAGATCCTGTCCACTCTTTGGCCGTACCCATACCGGTAAACTATCTCAGGAAAGGGGCAAAGTATCCATTTCACTATTATTTTACTGACAGGGAAAAGTATATTGACCTTTCAATGATCAAGGCAGGGGTAAACTACAGGGAATATTACAAGGGCCTTGAAGGAAATCCGATAGCAGAAACCGAGAATTATTTTTATGAGGGAGACTATCTGATAATAGAGGGAAGGGTCATAAATCTGGGAAAAGAAAAAATAAAAAACATAAAGCTCCTCTGTACCTTCTATGATAATAAAAACAGAATTGTATTTATAAAAGAGTGCTATCTTATGAGGGAGAAGATGATGCCTTTAGAAGAACAGAACTTTACGCTGAAGGTGCTGCTGGATCAGTACCTCGAGAAATTCACACATTATTATTTTGAGGTTTTCTTTGAAGACGAGATAAAAGTGCTGCCATAAAAAAGGTATTATATCCAGTCTTTGAATTTAAAATAAATAAGCATCCCTATTGATATTATGATCATAGCTGCCAGGATTAAAAAAAACGCCCACGGGGAACCCATCATCGGAAGACCGATATTCATACCATAAACACCGCTTATTAAAGTAAGGGGCAGTATGATCACAGAGAAGATGGTAAGTATCCGCATGATGTCATTTATTTTACTGGACAGCAGAGACTGATGAGCTTCATGTACGCCTTCGACAAGCTCCTTATAATTTTCAAGAGTATCCCATATCTTTTCAATATGGTCGACGAGGTCGCTGAAATATACTTCAAGCGCTTCGATCAGAAAATCCATATCTTTTATTTCAAGAGTCTTTAGGATTTTCCTCTGCGGGAATATGATATTTCTGAAAGTGAGTATATTTGTCCTTACAAGAAGTATGGTCCTGACATTCTTTGTCGAGGGCTTTCTGAAGATATTATCCTCCACGCTTTGAAGATTCCTATATATTTTATGAAGTATGGGGAAATTATAATCTATAAGGGCATCAAGAACCCTGTGCAGGAGATAACCCGATCCTTTTGCCAGTATCCCATAATCGCTGCGGAGACCATCATAGGTAGTTTGTATCGGTTTGCAGGGACCCTGGTGCACGGTCACTATGAAATTATTTCCTATAAAAATATTTACAGTAAAGGAAACAAGCCTTTTTGTCTGCTTTACAAATAATGGTATGTGAAAAACAAGAAAAAAATAATCGTCATATTCGTCCAGCTTGGGGCGCTCTATAACGCTCAAACAGTCCTCAATATCCAGAGGATGGAAATGAAATTCATCAAGCAGCAGCTGCATACTTGTCTTGCTGGGATTTTCTATATCAAGCCACAGGAGGTAATCAGGATTATTAATATATGAGGGAATATCGGATTGCCTGAACTTTTTTACCAGGGAATTCTTTTTTTTATCATATATAAGGGTCTTCATCTCATCTGCCTTCAGTCCTGAAACTTCATACAATTTTATAATTTTTTATAAAAAAAGAAAATATTAATTAATCGATATATTAATACAGTTACTATAAACCTGTTTCCAAAGATTTTGGATACTGCCGGAGTATATGATAGTATTTAATCAGACCCAACATATGACATTTTAATAAAGAGAGTGTATTGCAGACTAAAAAGAAAATATTTATAACAATCTTTTCAATTATATCGATCTTGTTTGGCTTATTGGGAGCAATTTTTTCTTTAGGGGGCATTTTTGTTTTAAACTCCCATGAAGAAAGCATTGACAATATCCATAAGCTGAGCCTGTCGGCTGCAGGGGCCATTGAAAAAACAGCCGGTATGCTAAAAAATTCAAATGAGGCCGCCGGACATATTGCTGAGAGCATCAGGACCACAAAAAATACCATCAGTTATACTTCGGAGATATCCTATGATTCAGGGGCGGCCTTTAATGAAGTCGCCGGCCTGGTCGGTTTTGAGATCCTTGGGTTCCAGCCCCTTGGGACCGCAGAAGAATACTTTGATGATATAGGAAATAATTTGACAGGTCTTTCCGAAGAGTTAAGCCTGGCAGAAGATAATCTGGAGATCAATGCTTCTGATCTGGATAAAATAGGGCGCGATCTTGAAAGCATGTCGATAGAGCTTGGAGATGTCTCTAACAGATTTAACCAGGCAATAAATTCATTTAGTATTTATAATCTTGCTCTGGCCATTAAATGTCTTTTAATATATCTGGGGATACTCAACATCATCTTTATCCTGAACGGGATAATGTTTTTGATCATAAAAGAGTGATATGCTTGAGCGCCTAAGCCTTGCTTATACTGACTGCGCAGGCTTTAAACTCAGGTATCCTTGCCTTCGGATCAAGCGCGGGATTGGTCAGCCTGTTTGCCGGGGCATCTGCGTAATGGAAGGGCACAAATACTATTCCTTTTTTGATCTTTGAATCGACCAGCGCCTTTGTCTTTATCGAGCCCCTCCTTGTCCTTAGCACCACCATACCAGAATCCTTTATTCCCAGGGATGCGGCATCTTCTTCATTTATATGAGCTACTGCCATCGGAGCCATCTCATTTAATCCGTCTACCTTTCCCGACATGGTCCTTGTGTGGAAATGGTATAGTATCCTGCCGGTTGTAAGAATAAATGGATAATCTTTATCAGGCTCCTCGGCCGGGGGTCTGTGATCAACAGCAATGAAGGCTCCTTTGCCCCTGCTGAAATTTTTGGAATGCAGTATATTGGTCCCCGGGTGTTTATAATCGGTGCAGGGCCACTGGAGGGTGGTATGTGCAAGCCTTTCATAGCTTATGCCGCCATAAATCGGGGTAAGGGATGCTATCTCATCCATTATTTTGCTGACAGAGCTGTATTCCATAGGGTATCCCATAGCTTTTGAAAGGCTGCATATTATCTCCCAGTCCGGTATGGCCCGTCCGGGAGGATCGATGGCTTTATTTACCATCTGGATCCTTCTCTCCGTATTGGTAAATGTCCCGTCCTTTTCCGCAAAGCTTGCACCGGGCAGTATTATATCAGCAAATTCAGCAGTCTCTGTAAGGAAAATATCCTGAACAGCAATAAAGTCCAGCTTCTTTAGAGCTTCTGCGACATGAAGTATATCGGGATCGCTTAACATAGGATTTTCACCCATGATATATAATGCTTTGAGTTCGCCGCTAGTAGCTTTCTCTATCATCTCCGTGACTGCAAGACCTTTTTTGGAGGGAAGTTTTTTACCCCAGGATTCCTCAAATTTCTTTCTTATATTATCATCTTCGACATTTTGATATCCGCTGTAGACATTGGGAAGAGCCCCCATATCACAGGCCCCCTGAACATTATTCTGTCCCCTGAGGGGATTGACTCCGCCTCCGGGCTTTCCGACATTGCCTGTAAGCATTGAAAGATCGGCCACGGCTATTACATTGTCCGTTCCGCACGTATGCTGTGTTATTCCCATAGAATAGAATATGGATGCGGGATCAGACTTGCCAAACAGCCTTGCTGCGGCAATAAGACCGCTGCTGTCAACTCCCGAGATCTTCGCCACTTTTTCAGGAGTGTATTCCGACAGCCTATCTGCCAGATCCTCAAAGCCTTCAGTTTTTTCTTCTATATATTGCCTGTCATAGAGGTCCTCATCATATATTATTTTCATTATCCCCATCAGTACCGCAATATCCGTTCCGGGCTTTTGCTTGAGATGTATGGCGGCGTATTTTGTTATGGGAATCGAGCGGGGGTCTATTACGATAAGTCTTAATCCGTTTTCAATGACATTTCTGATTATCTCATATCCTATTACCGGATGGGCCTCAGTTGTATTGGATCCGATTATCATGGAAGCTTTGGAATATTTTATATCGTCTATTGAATTGGTCATCGCCCCGCTTCCAAAAGTCGGTATAAGGCCGGTGATCGTGGAGGCATGGCACAGGCGCGCGCAGTGGTCTATATTATTGGTGCCCACGGCGGCTCTGGCGAATTTGGACATCAGGAAATTCTCTTCATTTGTGACCTTTGCAGAGCTTAATATCCCAATAGAATCAGGACCATGCTTTTTGATTGTTTCCGCGAGCTTCTCTGCAGTGGAAGCTATAGCTTTTTCCCAGCTTATCTTTTCAAATTTCCCCTTATTGTTTTTGACGAGAGGATCTGTGAGCCTTCTTTCATTCTGCACAAAATCGAGGCCGAAACGCCCCTTTACGCATAGATTTCCCTGATTGGGCCCGGTACCGGCAGGGGCCGAGACATCCACTATCTTATTATCCTTTATATGTAAGTCCATCTGGCAGCCTACTCCGCAATAGGGACATGTGGTGCGGACCTTTTTTACCTGCCATACTCTTGCTTTTTTTAGATATGGCTTTGGCTGGAGAGCGCCAACGGGACAGGCCGATATGCAGTTTCCGCAGAAGACGCAATCGGTATCTTTGAGAGACTGCTCAAAGGCAGGGATCACTTCGCTTTCAAAACCCCTTCCGGCATACCCGATGGCATTGGAGCCGATAAATTCATTGCACATCCTCACACATCTTCCGCAGAGTATGCATTTCTCATTGTCCCTGTATATAAAAGGATTGTCGTCCAGGACCTTTTTTTCATGTATCGCTCCCTTGAACCTGGATCCATCTACATCATAAAGGTAGGCAAGGTCCTGGAGGGTGCAGTTTCCGGCGGAGTCGCATGTCATGCAATCCAGGGGGTGGTCCGATATAATAAGCTCCAGATTAAGTCTCACGAGGGCCCTTATATGGTCACTGTCAGTAGTAATTTTCATGCCGTCCGCTACAGTAGTAATACAGGAAGGCACTGCTTCCGGCCTGCCCTCGACCCCTACAAGGCAAAGGCGGCATGCACCCTGAGGTTTTAATCTGGGATCATAGCAAAGATGCGGTATGAAAATATCATTCGCCAGTGCGACCTCAAGGACGGTACGGCCCTTTGATGCTTCATACTTGCAGCCGTTTATCTCTATATTGATCTTTTCTTTGCCGGAGGCCCCGGACGGACTGCTCTTAGAAGTTTTTAAATCTGTTTTATTATTCATATATTCCGACTTTTCTATTATATGATGATTAAAAATAACAGGCTACAGGCCTGAGCCCGATTCCCGGACAGGCTCCTGGTAGGTTATAATAGATTATTTCATTAAAATTTACAAATTCTGTTGGATGGCAGCAGGTATATTTTATGCGGACACCACTGGCCCGAAGAAGAAAAATCCATTATTATTAAAAAAATCTCAAGCTATCCATAATGATGCTGATTGTATTAAAAGGGCCGTTATTATAGAATGAATAGTTCAATTATATTATAATTTATTCTGTTAATGGTGAGTAAACAGGTTATAGCGGTGAAAAGAATAATAACAAATAAAAGCATACCGGCGTGTATTCTGATATTTATAATGGCGACATCTTTAATGCTTGCAGCAGGATGCGGACTCTTTAACAATGGGCCGGAAGAAATCGGAGAAAATAATACCCCGGAAGAAGAAAACGGGACGGCCGAAGAAAAGTTGATGCCATCAAGCACAATCACCACCATCACGCTGTGGGATTGTCTGGAACCCAGGGAAAGGATGGCCCTGATGGAAAGCCGCGAACAATTTTTGTCCGCATACAGGAACATAAATATCGAGACAAGACATTTCAGGAGCCAGGAAGAACTTCAGGATCAGTTTGAGGCAGCAAGCCTTGCCGGAGCAGGACCCCAGCTTCTCATGCTCGATTTTGACGGCGTCCATAGGCTTGCTCCATCCAATGTGGTCAGAGAGATAGTAGATGAGGTGGATTATGCCTTTGTTCTGAACGGCCTGGAAGAGATATCTGCCTATAATAGCAAGAACTATATCATTCCTTTTAGAGCATATGATTTCTTAATGCTTTTCTATAATAAGGAGATAGCGGGAGATATTCCCGATGACTTTGAAGCCGTCTTTTCATATATTCAGGAAATGCTGCAGTTAGAGGAAACAGAGGAAGAAGTATTTGGGTTTTTATTGAATGAAAGCGAGGCAGACTGGATAATACCTTTCATAGGGGGATATAATGGATGGATAATCGATTACACCTCCAACTCGCTGACTCTTGACTCACAGGCAATGCAGAAAACCCTGGAGTTTCTGGATTATGCATATAATCAGGAAAATATACTACAGGGCGGGCTGGAATATGAAGATATAAATGAGCTCTTTAAGGCAGGAAGGGCGCATATGATAGTCGACCATTACAGCGCAGCGGAAGAATACACCGATTCGGGCATAGATCTGGGTCTTGCAAACATACCCAGAGTCTGGGGGGGAGCGAGATATCCCACTCCGCATGTCTCGGGCCTTGGCTTTATGATCAATGTGAACACCTATGGGGAACAGCTTGATGCAGCAAGGGAGTTCATAGGCTTTATGCTGGCTGAAGATATCCAGATCTCCTGGAACGGGAGCACCTCAACACTCCCGGTGGCGACGGGCCCCGGCCAAAATGAAAGAATTGCCGGCGACCCGCTGCTTAAAGCTGCTTTTGAACAGGCAGAGATCTGCAGGGGGAAACCGTACAGTCAGCTTATTATGATAATAAGAAATGCAATAAGCGATAATGTGAAAAGTATGCTGGCAGGAGATATTATGCCCGGGGATGCTGCTTTAAAAATACAGGATGATGCCATAAGGCTGAGGTCCGGTACGCTGCCCCTTGAAAAGCAGGAAGAGGATCCGCAAACTGAAAACGGTCCCGCGGACCAGGCAAAACAGGATAATTAAAAATTGCAAAAATATGCTTAATTAAGGATAGTATATAAAATGAATAATTATAATTTTGAAAAAGATAACGGCAGAAGATCCTTTTTTTTAAGGGGATGTGCACTTATTGTAGCGGCCATGATACTTATAGTGCTGGGGGCGCTGTTTATGCTGGGCGCCCTTTCGGTTGTTTACGGGGTATCTCCGGGGAAGTTATTATCCGGAGGGGCGGATCTGGCAATAGCAAAAAAGAGCCTGCTGGAAGAAACTGATATTGAATCAAGCCATCCGGATGAAAAACCGGACCTTCCGGGGCTCAAAGAAAAAATAGAAGGGAAAGAGCTCCTGCTGGAGGAATTTGATAATGCGATCAGCAGAATAGTGAAAGAAGCCAGTCCGGCGGTCGTAAATATACGGGTATCTGTTGCCGGGGAAAATATTTTGGGTGACGAGGTGCAATCGGAAGGGCTCGGTTCCGGAGTTATCTATAACAAAGACGGTTATATAATAACCAATAATCATGTAGCCGGAATGGCCGATGAGATAATAGTGACCTTATTTGACGGTAGCGAATATCCGGCGGAACTGGTAGGAGGAGATCCAAATACGGATATTGCTGTAGTGAAGATCAATGCGGACCGGGAACTGAAGGCAGCAAGCTTTATATCTATTGATGATATAAAAGTGGGGGAGTTGGCTATTGCAGTAGGAAGTCCCTTCGGACTTCAGCAGACTGTGACCACGGGAGTAATAAGCGCGAAGGGGAGAGATATAACCCTGTCTGCCGACATGATTCCGATGGTTAACCTGATACAGACAGATGCAGCCATAAATCAGGGAAACAGCGGAGGGCCCCTTATTAATTCTTCGGGCCAGGTTATAGGGATAAACACCCTTATATTCTCGCCCTCCGGAAGCAGCGCAGGAATAGGCTTTTCAATTCCCAGCGATACAGCAGTAAACATAGCTGACCAGATAATTAATCACGGCAGGGCAAGAATACCCTATATCGGAGTAGAGATGGGACAAAACAAATCCGATATAGCAGGAGTATATATTGTCAATGCCCAGGAAGGATATCCGGCAAATAAAGCCGGTATAAGATCCGGTGATGTAATAGTCGAATTTGACGGGGCACAGATCCAGACCCCCTATGAATTGTTTGCAGAAATGCTCAAGTCTGATGTAGGCGACAGGGTAGAGCTTAGAATATACAGGGATGGAAAATATATAATATTCGACCTGATCCTGGTCGAGGCTCCTTATACAGAAAACACCGGATAGGAATAAAATATTGGAAAGAAAAAAAAGAGGTATTTCAGGAAAAGCGGCTGATGACAAAAATCTTGTGGCACGGGCAAAAAAGGGAGACAAGGCTGCCTTTGAGGGCCTTGTTAAAATGTATTCAAGATATGTATACACCACTTCCTTTTTTATTTTAAGGGATCCTCATGAAGCAGAAGATGCAAGCCAGGAAGTATTTGTAAAAGTATATCTGTCCATAAAGGGATTCCGCGGACTTTCAAGCTTTAAGACATGGTTAAGAAAGCTAACGGTCAACACATGCATAGATAAATTGAGGCTGAGATCTAAACTAAAGGATAGAAAAGTAAGCCTGGACAAGATCACCGAAGATTATGAGGTAGTATTTACAAAGTTTTCCCAGAGTCTTGAAAAAAGTTTTTTCCGCCAGGAAGCCGTAAAGGAAGTTCTGAAGATAATAGTAAACATGGAAGAGAATTACAGGCTGCCGCTTATACTCAGGGACCTGCAGGACTATAGCTACCGTGAGATAGCGGACCTTACCGGAAAGCCCATAGGAACAGTAAAAACAAATATTCACAGGGCAAGGAAGATCATAAAGGAAAAACTAAAGACCTATAAATAGGATATTCATTAGCTGTGGCAGGCAGGGGTTGAAACAAAAAGTTTGTAAATCAATCTAATATTATAGAGAATTTTAAGGTTTGCCAAAAAACAGGATATGGCTTTATTAGAACCGGCGGTTATAAAGTGAACGATATAAAAAAATATTTAAAAATAGCAAAAGATGCAGTTGTGGAGCCCGAAGATAGATTCGAAGACAAAATCATTGACAGGATCTCCCATATAGAGGAAAAGGACAAAGAAAAGCTTCTGGATGATAATTTCAGGGATTTCTTTAAAAAAAGCAACTCAAGGCCATATCTTCTGGAACAAAGGATAAGGTCAAACCCCGGTGTTTTTGCTTTGATGGCCATCGCACTGATGGGAATAATGGCCCTGCTTGCACACTTTGCAAGAATAATCATTATTGAAGAAAAAAGATAATCTATCTTTTTCTGAATATAAGCCCCAGGACTATGAGGGTAAGTATTATTATCCAGAACCAGGGATTTATAAAAAGGTCCCGGAGCGGGTCATAAGAAAAGTTTCCAAAGACATCAACGAGAAGACCCTCGAGCCATTTATAGAATTGCCCGAAAAGAGAAGAGATATTATCCTTAGTGAAGAAATTTTTTATAATTTCCATGATAATATAGTTTAACTGTAATAATATTTTTTGTAAATTTTAATTTATATTAATAAGAGAAAGGG
>CBEVGD010000042.1:0-14038 GCA_965549355.1 uncultured bacterium
CAGGGGAAGGAAATAGATATTTTGTTAAAAGCTGGTACCATAAAAGCTAAAGTAGCAAATATAATTTTTAAAAAGTTAAAGTCAGGAAAAAAAAGTGAAGATCAATGATTTGAATTTTGAAGAAGCTCTCAGTAAGCTTGAAGAAGCAGTCGGGGAATTGGAAAAAGAAGATATTACTCTTGAAGATTCTATGCAAAAATTTGAGCAGGGAATAAAATTATCCTCGCATTGCCTGAGAAAACTTAATGAAGCTGAGGAAAAAATCGAAGAACTTACGAGATCCGAAGATGGAAAGCTTGTTACGAGAGAACTTGAAGTAGATACGGACTCTTAAACCTATAATACCATATATTGTATGATATTATCTTATTGTTCTACCATATAACAATATATGGTTGAATATTATTATTAATCAAATAGTATATTAAACAATAATATATATTTCCATATATTTTTTTAAAAAAAGTTTACAAAACATATATAGTATGGTATCTTATTGGTGTGATGTGGGGGAAAGTGGTGAGAATATAGATAGTTTTCCCACTATTTTGGTAAAAATGGTTAGCTGAATAGAGGCTATTGAATGTTTTTAGGTGAACATCACAGGACAATAGATAATAAGGGCAGGATATTTATCCCTGCAAAGTTCAGAGAAGAACTAATAAAAGGGATCATAATCACCAAAGGATTTGATGAGAAATGCCTATTTTTATTTTCCAGGGAAGGCTGGAAGAGAATACAGGATAAGATACTGGATAATCCTATGGCAAAGAGAAATACGCAGAAGTTCTCAAGGTGGTTCTTCTCCTCAGCTACCATGGAGAGTATCGATCAACAGGGGAGGACGAGAATACCCCAAAATTTGATTGAACATGCTAATTTGAAAAAAGATATAGTCCTTGTCGGAGTTTCAGACAGAGCAGAAATATGGTCAGAGGAAAATTGGGATAAATATTATGACCAGACTGATTCCCAGTTTACCGGGGACCAGAATGCATTTGAAGAATTAGGATTCTAATAAGTGTTGTTTTAAATGAAATTAGAAGAGTTTCATATTCCTGTTCTGCTGCATGAAGTATTGCAGTATTTAAGCCCGAAAAAGGGTGATATAGTTTTTGACGGGACGCTTGGCGGTGCGGGTCATACTGTAGAAATAATTAAAGCAATTGCCCCCACAGGCAAAGTAATTGGAGTTGAACTTCATAGCCAGACTTTAAGCACCGCCGCCAGAAAATTAGGGTCGCTTAGCGGGAGCATGATCCCGGTAAATGACAATTTTGTAAATATTAGGGAAATATTAAAAAAGCTCGGGATCGCAGGTGTGAATGGGATATTGCTTGATCTGGGTCTGTCTTCCTTTCTGATAGAGCATTCTGGAAGGGGATTCAGTTATGTAAGGGATGAGAAGCTGGACATGAGATTTTCCAGCAAGCAGCAGTTAGATGCATTCGAAATAGTTAATAATTACTCTACAGAGAAGCTTAGTGAGATATTTAAGAAATATGGCGAGGAAAGGTTTTCCGGCCGTATTGCATGGAACATTGAAAAGAAGAGAAAAGAAAGAACCATAAGCACGACTGGAGAGCTGGCCAAAATAATTAGAGATTCAATACCTGGTAAGTATGCCGGAAAGAGAAAAGGAAATCCTGCAAAAAGAGTTTTTCAGGCTATAAGGATAGAAGTAAACGGAGAGCTGGATAATCTGGACACAGCTATAACAGATGGTTTTGGAGCCCTGGAGGGCGGAGGAAGGATGGTCATAATCTCATACCATTCTTTAGAAGACAGATTGGTAAAGAAGAGGTTCAGAGATTATGAAGGAGTGTGCAAATGCCCCCCGGGATTGCCGGTGTGTAAATGTGGAGTTAAAAAAAGGGCAAAACTCCTGACAAAAGGAGCGGTGTTTCCTTCTCAGCAGGAGAAAGAAAGAAACCCCAGGTCCGGAAGTGCAAGACTCCGGGCATTAGAGAAAGTAAAACAAGTATGAGATCTATGGAGGCAAGAAAACTTAATAGCACCAGCGGGCACACTCTGTATCTTGTTGGAGGAAACGATGCAAGGAAACCGGCTGGACAGATGCTGTATGGAAATAACGGCCTTTTCCATATAATGGTCATAGTAATACTTTTTGCATGCCTGGGACTGCTTTCAGGTGTCGGTCTCAAGATCCAGAACATAAATTATCAGAAAAGTATTTTTGAGCTTAATGAAATGATTTCTATTGAGGAAGATAGGGGTGATAGGCTCAATCTTGAGATCTCATCGCTAAAAACACCTTCCAGAATTCTGGCAGCTGCGGAGAGTGAGCTTGAGATGCAGCCTGGCAGAGGGTTTGAAGTCATTGGGTTATCAGGGCAGAGCATAAATAATAATGAGAAGATATTTAATTATATCTTAAGGGAGAACACGCCAGTCGCGATGACGGAAAACTATGATAGTCTTCTTGGGATGATATATTATGTTCAGGACATAGTGCTGGTAGTATCAGAAAGTGTATTGACATTTTTTATACCATAGATAGATATGTAAGAAAATGACCGGAAAAATAAATAATTTCAAGGTAAACAGGAGAAGAATATATTTCCTGTTTATTTTATTTTTAATAGCATTTTCACTTATTTCATACAGGCTGGTCTCTATTCAGTATCTGGATGCATCAAAATATCGGACCTATGCTCAGTTTCAGCACATGGGTGAATTTGAGCTGTATTCAAAAAGAGGAAAAATACTTGACAGAAATGGAAATGAACTTGCCGTAAGCCTGATAGAAAAGACAGTATATGCAAATCCGAAGGAAATAGAGGATCCGGGATATGTTTCTGACTTGATCTCAGAGATACTCGGGATCGACAGGAATAATCTTGAAAAAAAATTATTGGATAAAACATTGGGATTTGTATATATCGAAAGAAAGATAGGCTCAGAAGAAGCAAACAAAATAGCCCGGTTAATAGCCCGGTTAGATCTAAAAGGGATATACATGCAGGATGAAAGCAAGAGATATTATCCCCAGTATGAACTCGCAGGTGCAATTATTGGATTTACCGGTACAGATGGTAATGGGCTCTATGGAATAGAAATAGAATATGAAAGCACATTGCGGGGAGTCAATGGAAGAGCTGAGGCAGAAAAAGATGTTTTGGGCAATATCATACCCGGCAATATAAAAACATATTTGGAGCCCGTAGACGGGAAAGACATAACCCTGACACTTGATTCACAAATACAGTATATAACTGAAAAAAGTCTTGCGGCAGCAGTTGAAAAATACAATGCCCCGGGAGCAGTAGCAATAGTAATGGATCCTAAAAATGGAGAGATACTGGCCATGGCATCTTATCCCGGTTTTGATCCCAATGATTATCAGGATTATGATGAGTATTCATATAAGCCTGCAGGGATATCCTTCACATATGAACCCGGATCGACTTTTAAGGTCATAAATATTGCTTCTGCACTTGAAAACAATACTGTAGGAAAAGAACAAGTCTTCAATCTCCCACCTTACATACAGGTAAGCGACAGGGTCATAAGGGAGATCTTCCGGACCGGGAATATCCAGTATTCGACAAAAGAAATAATCCAACATTCAAGCAATATAGGTGCAGTTGTCGTGGCTCTGAGCATGGGTGACAGACTTTATTGGGAAGGTATCAAAAGATTTGGTTTCGGAGAAAGGACCGGTATAGAGCTGCCGGGCGAAGAAAATGGCATAGTGCATGATTATACGACCTGGCCGGCTTCGACGATCGGCGCTCTTGCAATAGGCCAGAGCATTTCAGTCACACCGCTCCAGCTTCTCAGGGCTGTATGTTGCATAGCAAATGGCGGATATCTTGTTAATCCGACCATAATAAAGGAGACAGGGCTCGGAGCGGCACAGGATCCGGAATCTGGCGATGGGGGAGGCGACCGCATTATAAGCGAAGAGACGGCCCGGGCAGTAAAGGACATGATGCTTGCAGTAGTAGAGGATGGAACAGGTAAAAACGCACAGATAGAAGATGTCAGCGTATGCGGGAAAACCGGAACTGCGGAAAAAGTAAATCAGAATGGAAGAGGATATAGCGAAGGCAGGAGTATCACCTCTTTTGTCGGATTCGCCCCCTATGAAAATCCTGAAATAGCAATAATAATCGTAGTTGATGAACCGCAGGGACCCGAAAGGACCGTGTGGGGCGGAACTGTAGCGGCTCCGGTTTTTAAGGAGATAATGAAATATTCATTGGAGCGTATTAAAGTTTTCAAATGATCTCAAATACAGGAATAATGTATAATTTAATATAAAATAATTAAGTATCTATGTCAGGGGAAGACTATTTGATGAGATTAAAAGATATCCTTGAAGGGGTGGCCTGCAAAAAGGTTTATGGCAATACAGATATCCATATAAAGGATATTTCCATAAACTCAAAAAAAATTATAAAAGGCGGGCTTTTTGCTGCTGTAAAAGGGTTTAGATCTGATGGGCATGATTTTGTGGGTGAAGCGGTAAGAAATGGAGCGATAGCGGTAATAACCAATAAAAAGATGAATACAGATCCGGGGATAGTGCAGATAATCGTGGAAGAGACAAGGGAGATACTTCCCATTATAAGTAAAAATTTCTTTGGAGATCCTTCAAAGTCTCTGAAAATAATCGGAATAACGGGCACCAATGGAAAGACTACGACATGCTATATAATAGACTCTATATTGAAAAGCGCCGGCCTAAAAACCTCAATGATCACGACTTACCGGTCCTATATTGATAGAAAGGAAGTCAAGCTTGACAGGACCACTCCTGAGTCGATCGATCTTCAGAAGTTTTTTGCTGAAAGCGTCAGGAGCGGGGTGCAGTTTGTCAGCATGGAAGTATCATCTCACTCTGTGGATCTTCACCGTGTCGATCATATTGATTTTGACTATCTTATTTTCACAAACCTTACTCAGGACCATTTAGATTATCACGGGACCCTTGAGAATTATTTTGAGGTAAAATCAAGGCTCTTTAATACCGGAAACCGGAAACTTTTTGGCAGTGGAAGGGCAATAATAAATATTGATGATAGTTTTGGCAGGAGACTATTTGATATGACCGGAATGGAAAGGACCTCCTATTCCATTGATGATCACGGAGCCGATATAAGAGCGTTGGAGATAATAAGTTCTATTTCCGGGTTAAAGATGATGGTGAAAAGAGATAAAAATAGAAATATCAGGATCAAGACATCGCTTTGCGGCATATTCAATATCTATAATATACTTGCCGCTTCCACTGCATGCTTTGAAGCAGGCATTGATGCCCGCAGTATAATAGCCGGAATTGAGAAAATGAAAGGTTTTGGGGGAAGGTTTGAAAAAATAGAAAACAGCTCCGGCCCTACGGTGATAGTAGACTATGCGCATACTCCGGACGGTCTTGAGAATGTGCTGAGTACTGCCAGGGATGTACTGGCCGGTTCGGGAAAGCTTATATCAGTATTTGGATGCGGCGGAGACAGGGATAGGAATAAAAGAAAAATAATGGGAGGCATATCAGCAAGGCTCGCTGATTATACGATAATAACATCGGATAATCCCCGGTCCGAGGAGCCTGATAGCATAATATCTATGATAGAAGAAGGATTCATGGGGAAAGGGACGGATAAATACTGCAGGATAATAGACAGAAAAGAGGCGATACTCATGGCGATAGACATTGCACGGCCCTGCGATCTGGTACTGATAGCGGGCAAGGGACATGAAGATTATCAGGAGTTTGGAAACGGCAGGAGGGTCGCTTTTTGCGACTTTGATATAGTAAGAGAGTATAATGAAAACAAGAGAAAAGGTAAAAAATATTAGATTGCCAGAGAATTAAGATTATTAATGAAGATAAAAGAAAAAATAAAATTTGAAAAAGCGGCCCAATGGACCGGTTCTTCAATAATATCAGGGGAGCCCGGAGCCTGGATTGAAAATATATCCACTGATACAAGAACACTCAGGGCCGGAGATTTTTTTATTCCTGTAGAAGGGGAGAATTTTGACGGCCATGATTTTATTGAAGATGCGGTCAGAGCAGGGGCCGGAGGATTTGTCTATGAGAGGAATGCAAGGGAAAGATTAACAAAAATATTAAGCGGTCCTAAAAAGAATGGTCCCGGAAGGCTCTTAATCCTTGAAACGGAGCAAAGCCTGGATTTTTTGACCAGACTTGCTGCCAATTACCTGAGGCAGTTCAAAGCAATTACCATTGGGATCACGGGAAGTGTCGGAAAAACTACCACAAAAAACTTTATTGCCGGTATTTTATCGATAAAATACAATACTGTATATACTCCCGGAAACTTTAATACTGAAATAGGCGTATCCAAAACTATTTTTAATATTGGCGCAGATACGGATTATTTTATAGTCGAACTTGGGATGAGGGGTAAAAACCAGATAGGTCCGCTTGCTGAGATAAGCAATGTCCGGATAGGAGCCATTACTTTGATCGGTGATTCCCATATGGAGTTTTTTAAGGGCTCAGGGGATATAGCGGAGGCAAAGGCGGAAATAGCCGGTCCCGTAAAGAAAAATGGCGGAAAACTTTTTTTAAATGCCGATGATAGGATGGCAGCATTTATCAGGGGTATCTCCGGAGCAGATATTATAGAATTTGGAGACAATAATGGAATTGACTATAATTTTGCAAAGACCGGAACCGACAAATGGGGAAGATCCAGTTTTGATCTTCTCAAGAAAGATAAGATACTGGGCTCCGTGAAGCTTGGCCTTCCGGGACACCACAACCTTTACAATGGATGTCTTGCTGCTGCTATATGTCATTATCTTGGTGCAGATATGGCTATGATCAAACAGGGTATTGAGAATGCAAAAACGGAGGGGCACAGGATGGAACTTCTTGAATGCTCTGGAATAACTATTCTTGATGATTGCTACAATGCGGGCCCCCTTTCTGTCAGATGCGCCATAGACACCCTTTTGCTGATATCTAAGAAAAGCGGCAGGAGGCCGGTTGTAATACTCGGAGACATGTTAGAGCTCGGAAGTGCGGCGTGCGGCCTTCATTACGAGATCGGCAATTATTGCGCAAAAAAAGATATTGACGTTTTAATAGCATCAGGTAAACTGGCAAAAAACATATACAGAGGCTTCAGGGACGGGATCAATAAGACAGAAGGAAGGTCCTGTTTTTATTTTAATGATAAATATGAATTAGAGAAGGGAATCAAGGGTATCATAGAACCGGGAGACATGGTCCTGATCAAGGGATCCAGGGCCAATAAAATGGAAGATATTATTTCATATTTTCAGTAGTAGGACCAGGGATGGATGTATTGTTTAATATAATGGGCAAACAGTTAAAAACTAAGAAGCAATAAAGGAGTATTTTTAATGAATTGGATTTTCTTATCGATAACCATCGGCGGATTTTTGGCCCTTGTCATCACCCCTTTATTTGTAAGATTTCAGAAGAGAAGAGCCATAGGAGAAAAAATAAGGGTAGATGGACCCAGGAGCCATTCTACTAAAGTCGGAACCCCTACGATGGGAGGCATGGTATTCGTACTTGCTTCAACAGCAGCTTTTGTGATAGTCAGCCTTATCAAGTATTACCGCTATCAGGACTACAGTATGGAGGGGATCTTCATAACTTCGATCCTGCTGCTCTGCAGTGCAGTCGGTTTTATTGATGATTATATGGCTCTTAAGAAACAGCGCTCGCTTGGTCTCAGGGGATGGGTAAAAATATTTTTGCTCATCCTGATATGCATATATTTTATTTTATTTGCAAAGTTTATTCTGAATCTGGGAACCTACATAAATATACCTTTTACAGGAGCCAGGATCGAACTGGGAAACTGGTACTATATCATAGCGGTCATCATCATAATGTCAACCACTAATGCTGTGAACCTTACTGACGGCCTGGATGGGCTGGCAGCAGGTTCTGCTTCCATAGTCCTGGCTATCTTTTGTTTTATAGCATTTCTTGAATGGAGCATCCTTGATCTCTCATATGGAATTGATATCGCAGTAATAGGAGGAAGCACCCTCGCAGCCTGTGTCGGGTTTCTATGGTGGAATACGGCGCCGGCAGAAATATTTATGGGAGATACGGGCTCTTTTGGACTTGGGGGACTTATAGCGGCAATAGCGATCGTCCTTAAGCAGGAGGTCCTGCTTATAGTAATCGGCGGCCTGTTTGTAATTGAGACGCTTTCAGTAATAATACAGGTATTATGGTTCAAAACCTTTAAGAAAAGAGTATTTAAGATGGCTCCCATACATCACCATTTCGAACTTATGGGCTGGCCCGAGATCAGGGTCATTATAAGATTCTGGCTCGTATGCGGTTTATTTTCAGCACTGGGCTTCTTTATATACTATTTGAAATTTATAGATTAGCATCTTTTAAAAAGACTTCCTATGAAAAATATAGATATTATTTTTAATCAAAAAAAAATAATAGTGATGGGTCTGGGTATTACAGGCGTCTCCGTCGCAAAAATGCTTATGGAATTGGGAAATCATATAATCGCTTTTGATAATAATACAGGTCTTGACAGGGATGAGATATATTCCAGGATCGGAAAAACTGCAAAGGGAGATCTGGAGATAATCCTGAGCGGCGAGGAAGATATAGACGTCTCTCTCCTCAAAGGAGCCGGACTTATTATAGCTAGCCCCGGCATATCTTCAGAAAACAGCATGCTCAGAGCTGCAGCGGACAAAGGAATACCGGTCTGGGATGAGCTTGAATTATCCTGGCGACTCCTGAGCGGCAGACAGAGGTCCAATACTATAGCTATTACAGGTACAAATGGAAAGACAACCGCAGTAAACCTTACAGGCGCCATATTTCGGGATGCGGGCATGATGGTAGAAGTATGCGGAAATGTGGGCCGCCCTCTATTAAATACAATAAGAATAGATGAAAGTATAAAAAGGGCGGCCGGTGATGATATTGTACGGGTCATAGAGACAAGCAGTTTTCAACTGGAAAGGACATATACATTTAAACCCCGCGCAGGCATACTTTTGAATATAACCAGCGACCATATGGACAGACATAGATGTATAGAGGATTATGCGGATATGAAATTAAAGCTGTTTTTGAATCAGGATATAAGTGATTATGCCATTGTAAATATGGATGACAGCTTGACTGCGGAAAAAATCATCGACATGGAAAGCAGGGAAAACGGGCCGTCTCTAATAAAATACAGCATAGAAAAGAAAGAAGGCTCCCATATATGGTACGGGGGCGGTAAAATATATTATGATTTTATTTCTCATAAGGGGAAAATAAATATTAGAAATGCTTTGCTGGCGGGAATGCATAATACTTCAAATGCAATGGCTGCTGCTGCGGCATCACTGATCTATGGAACAAGTCCTGAAAATATCGGAGACTCTATTAGAGGATTTAAACCGCTTAGCCACAGGATGGAATATCTCGGAGAAATAGCAGGCATCAGGTGCATCAATGATTCAAAATCTACAAATCCTGATTCTACTATTGCCGCCCTTAAAGATTTTACAAAAGAGGTGACTCTGATAATGGGGGGCAAGGATAAGGATATGGATTTCCTGCCTCTGCTCGCTTTTCTGGATTCTGCTGTCAATGATATTATACTTATCGGACAGTCTGCTCAATATGTGGAGGACCTTTTTAAAAGTAAAGGAAATGCATGCAATATTTTTAAATGTGAGAGCCTGGAAGAAGCTGTCCGGCTCGGTTTTAGAATAACTGCCCGGGGCGATGTATTATTATTGTCACCTGGCTGTGCAAGTATGGATATGTTCAGGGATTATAGGGACAGAGGCGATAGGTTTAAAAGTATTGTAATGTCTTTTAAGGAATAAAAGTGGAAAAACAGATAAAAAGGCACAGGATCTTTAGTATTGGTCTGGAATATTATTTCCTTTTTATCATTACGCTGATACTTTCGGTAATCGGGGTAGTGATGATAGCGAGTGCCTCAGCATCTGTCGGGGAAAGATATTTTAATGATCCCTACTGGTTTATAAGAAGACAGGTGATATGGTGGTCCATATCTTTTATTTTCTTTCTGATAGCTTCAAGAATAGACTATAAGATATACCGCAAGTTTTCAATCTTTGTAATGCTTATTATGGTGGGACTCCTTGCTCTTGTTTTAATACCCCGTTTCAGTATTGAGTCCGGCGGTTCAAGAAGATGGCTGGACCTGTGGTTTTTCAATCCGCAGCCCTCTGAATTTGCAAAACTTGCTCTAATAATCTTCTTTTCCGATTATATAAACAGGGATTATATAAAGGATGAGAGAATAAAAAGGATACTCTGGCCCCCATTTTTTATACTTTGCCTTGTAACGGTCCTTATTTTCCTGGAACCTGATTTGAGTACAGTAATTGTTATATGGCTCATAATCTTTATGATACTGTATGTAAGCGGTGTCAGGCTAAAGCACATTCTCGGATTGGGATTTATTGGTGCGGCGGTCACCATAGGGTATTTATTTCTTGAGGATTATAGGAGGGAGAGGCTGCTTGCTTTTTTAAATGGCACCGCAGAAAGCGGAGGGGCGAACTTTCAAATAAACCAATCGCTTATAGCATTGGGATCGGGTAATGTCCTTGGCCTCGGACTTGGGAATAGCGTTCAGAAATACTCATATCTCCCGGCGGCCCAGACTGATTTTATCTTTGCGATAATCGGAGAAGAGCTGGGCCTGATCGGCACTATGCTGATAGTGATCCTATTTCTTTTATTTGCTTTTTTTGGCATCAGGGTATGCTTGAAGACCGCCGATAATTATGGCCGGGCTCTTGCTGCCGGCTGTGCCGGAATGATAGTGATCCCGGCTATAATAAATATTTCAGTGGTCACGGGACTGCTTCCTGTGACCGGACTCACTCTTCCGTTTATAAGTTTCGGGGGGTCATCGCTTCTCCTCAACATGATAAGCGTGGGGATACTTCTAAATATATCGAGACAAAATCTGTTAATAAGAAGGATAAAAAAAGATATTAATAGTAAAATAATGAGCAATGAAAAAAATATCAAATAGTTTTGAATTCAATGATCACTTTACCGGAAGATTAGCAGTCTTTTGCAGTGATGAAAGATTTGTTGAGGCAAACCTGACATTTTTAAAAGATTCTTTGGAGATAAGACGAAGCGATCTGATGGTTTTACCCGGAGGGCCCATATTTATTATAAACGATGAGCCTGATCTATTGGAACGCTTAAATATTCTAATAAAAGCACACAAGATCAAGCAGATTATACTCATCTCGCATTCTGACTGCAGTTATTATAAGATAAATTTTAATGATCTTTCAAAAGAAGAGATATTTGAAAAACAAATGGATGATAATAAAGAAGCAATTAATAAGTTAGAAAGACTATTTAAGGATATTTCAGTCAGTGCATACCATGCTCAGATAAATGACTCAAAAGTTATCAACTATACTCAAATACAAAGTTAATTGAATATATTAGAAAATGGAACCAATAATTAAATAGAAAGAGCATTAAAAATGAATAATAAATATACTGTATCCAATGGTGAATTATCTTTTATGGGTTTGATCAGAATTTTATTCAATAAAAAACGGTGGTTTATAGCAATCTTTATAATTTTAGCGATAGCAAGCTTTACTTATTTATCTCTAAGACCAGCTGAATATAATGTAAATTCAAAAATAAGAATTTCCGAAAGCTATATTAGCAGTAATAACATTCTGTATGATTATTTTCCTGAGGATGCAGAAGAACTATGGATTTTTCCTACCCATAGAAGGAATTTACTGGAAGATGAGAATCTTGACAGGATTGTCAGTGAATTAAGATCAAGTAAAATCTTAGGAAAGATAGCGAAAGATCAGGTATTTGATCTGGATAAAGCTAGAAGTGAAATTAATATTATTAAAGTTAAAGAAACTGATGATATTTTAATATCTACTACTTCTAATGATCCTGAAGGTGCGCTTGAAATAAATGAATCGCTTTTAAATGCATACCTTGATTACAAGAGAAAAGAAGTTGAGGGTATTTATGATATATTTTTACTCAAAATAACTGATAAGGTGAATGAAGATTGGGAAGATATTGAAAGCCTGACTTCTGAAAAGGGGAAAAATGATGCTGAATACAGGGTTGAAGTCTCAAAACCTGTAAATGAAAGAAATGTAGATTATATAGCTCAAAGACTTGCAAATATAGATCTGCTTAATCGCGAAATCGGTATCCTGGATGTAGAATATAGGCAACTGCTTAAAGTAAAAAACAACCTTGAGGCAAATAAGGAATTCTTTATAAATAGGATAGAAATAATAGAAGAGCCTTATATAGATAATGTTGTTGTAAATGCAAGCCTTAAGAAAAACATAGTGTATAGTATTATAACTGCTATTATTATTGCTTTCATTCTCACTTTTTTTATTAGTATTGCCTATTATTCAAATTATGGCAATAAGCATTAATAATACTGGCTTGCGTTTCTCTGTATACTTAAATTATTCTCTTTTATAATAAATCCAAAAGGGTGAAGGAATGAATAGCGGGAACAATATTTCTGATACCACATCAAAATATTCTGAAATTTTTAGCTCGACCTCTAAATATTCATTCTTAAGAATTATTCTTTTTGCTGTATCTTATGTATTTTATATTCTAATAACCCGCCTGCTTGGACCCCAGGAATTTGGGAAATTAGCATTATTGATCCAGTTAGGAACTGAAATTGGTACTGTTCTGGTTATTGGGCTCCCTATGGCCTTAACCAGATTTATTCCTGAAATGAAGTTGAAAAAAGATAGAAGTATTCTTTTTTCAAAATCTTTAAATGTCTCACTGATAATTTTTTTGGGTTTCAGTATTATTTATTTTACTGTAACTTATTTTTTTAGAAACTATATACCAGAAGAAATCATACAGGCGAAGTATTTTCTTTTTGCTTTCATATTAATTATCGGGATGGTTAAGCTGGGTATCGGCATGCTTTCAGGTCTGGGCAGTTTTATAAGCGGAACGGTTTTTGATGGCTCAACTCATATAATATGGAGACTGATTTCTTTTTTAATACTTATTTCCTTTACATACAGGCAGTTTGGGCTGGTTTTTAGTGTAAATGTAATAGTCCACTTTGTTGTAATGGTTATAATTTTTTTAGTTTTGAGAAATTACTTTATGCTATCAGGTTTTAAAATAGATAGTAAAATTATTAAGTTTAGTATCACAGTAATGGCAAGCCAGATTATTTTTGCTTTAATTGCGGTAGCCGATCCGCTGCTTATAAGGATAATGCTTGATAGCTCTTCCGAGGTCGGATTCTATTATGCAGGAACACGCATACCATTATTGTTCCAGACTCTGTTTTTTGCTCCGCTTGCAATACCTTTTCTTTATTATTTTTCAAGACCGGATTCTACTTTTAAGATAAAGGAAACTATAATTAAATTTGGGACTAAAATGCTTACCATAATATTTGCGGTAATCTCACTGCTGGTATATTCTTTTGCCGGTAAATTTATTTTACTATTTTTTGGCAGAGAATATAGCAGCAGCATAATAGTTCTTCAAATTTTTTCTTTTACCCTGTTTTTTATAGCACTGGAAGTTTTTTCAACTCCCTATTTCTTATCTATCAATAAACCATTTATACCTGTGATTTTGGGAGCAGTTTATCTGGTTCTGGTAATTACTTTAAATTTTATATTTATCCCAATTTTTAAAAGTGCCGGGCCCGCTATCTCAGCATTATGCGGACTGGGAGTCAGGATAACGATGTATTTAGTATTGCTAAAAAAGCAAAAAATAAATTTTATAAAGACCTATCTGATCCTCTCTGGCATATTAGCAGCAAGTGTAGTATTTGATATTTTTGTTCTTTCATATACAGGTGTTTTTGTATTTATATTGCTTGTATTTTTAACCAGGGTAATCACAGTGAGTGATATCAAAAGAATGTTTTCTATAATCAGAAAAAGAAAAGTAAAAAATTTTGAGGCTAAATAAATGAGTTTAGAAAAAATATCCGGAAAAATAATAATAACGGGATTATATATTTTTTTCCTG
>CBEVGD010000043.1:0-14027 GCA_965549355.1 uncultured bacterium
TTCTCAGTTCCGCGGGTGGTGCTATAATTTTTACTTTATATTTCCAATTCTTTTATTTAAGAGAAATAAAATAAAACACTATTGTATTTATCACATCTATATGTTATAAACATCTACTATAGCTAAGACACTTACATTTAGAAGTATCTTTATTTACTGCCTTATCGATACAGTAAATTAATTATAGATAATGAGGTTATAAAATACTGGATTTTATGAAAAGCTACTTAACAGCAATAATTATAAATTTGATTGCTTTGATCTTGCTTCTCTTCTCTGTAGTGAGAAGTAAAAGTAAAACAAGAAAATCTTTAAAAATCGCACTTAAAACTTTTTTCAGGATATTTCCAACTATAATTATAATAGTGGTATTTATTGGATTTTTACTGGGATTTTTACCCCCTGAGATAATTTCGGCAGTTGTTGGGGATCGAGCTGGTTTTCTCGGAGTACTGGCTGCTGCAGTTTTGGGATCTGTTTTACTTATCCCTGCACTGATCTCATTTCCGCTTGCAGCTTCACTTTTAAAAGGCGGGGCATCGATAATGTCGGTTGCTGCTTTTATCACTACCCTGACCATGGTCGGCGTTGTGACCCTTCCGCTGGAGTTAAGGGAGATGGGGAAAAAGATAACCATACTTAGAAATGTATTCAGTTTTATATTTGCAGTAATAATTGCCCTTATAATGGGAGCGATACTATGAAAGATTTAAACGATATGGTAAATAAAAAGCAGAAACAGAAAAAAACTATAGCAAGAGACTATATTATTATGGCTGCAGTTATGATTGCAGCTGCAGCTGTGCTCCTGGTTTTTCCGGATAAATCCGGGCCTGTATTGAACATATCAAAGGACTATTTTATAGAGCTTGCCATAATCTTTCCTGCAATTATAGTAATAATCGGGCTTTTTTCTGTATGGGTATCAAAAGAGACAGTAGGAAAATACATAGGCAAATCATCTGGAGTAAAGGGCATAATCTTTGCCATAGTGCTTGGGGTGCTTCCCACCGGTCCATTATATATAGCATTTCCCATGGCTGCTGCTTTGCTTAGGAAAGGTGCAAAAATATCAAACATAATCATATTTATTTCAGCATGGGCATGCATAAAACTACCCCAGGAATTAGTGGAGATCCAGTTTCTGGGCATGGGATTTACATTACTCAGACTGGCACTGACAGTTATATTTGTAGTGCTAATGGGTATAATGATTGAAAAGATAATAGTCTTTACTGATAGAAAAAAGATTAGAGTGGGCGAAAACATTTGATATATTTTTATGAGATCAAAAATAGATATTTTAAAAGGAGCTTCAAATGAAGATGTTTGATTTATATAAAATGAAATCTTTTCCTTATGAAGAGAGGAATAAAAATGTCTTTTATCATTCAAAGGAATTTAAGACCAGGATAATAGACCTCTCTGCGGGTGAAGAGATACCAGAATGTGAGATGGCTTCTTATGTCATTTTTATGGTACTTCGGGGAGAAGCTATCGTTACAGTTAATTCTAAAGATTCAGCTGTAGACGCAGGAAAGTGCATTATTAGCGAGCCAGCTGTGCTCTCTCTAAAAACTAAAAATGGCGTAAAGATCATGGGTATACAGATCAATAAGAACAAAGGGAACAACTAAAAAAATACAAACAAATGTTTAAAGAAGAATGTAGCAGGGTTGAAAAAAAGACTAAAAGACCTGGAGTAAAAAACAGTAAAATTATAAAATAAAGAAATGGTATAAATATCAGACAGTATCTATTATGCGCGATAATAAGATTAAAAATATCAGCAGATGCTCCTGCAAAAATGCGAGGACAAGCAGATTTTTAATACCTGCCCTTCTACTGCTTCTTTCTGAAAAGCCTTCTCATGGATATGAACTCACTGAAAAATATACGGAGTTTGGTTTTACAGGAGCCGGCTCTGACCCCGGCGCAGTATACAGGACCCTGAAGCTTTTAGATTCTGATGGATTTATAGAATCAAAATGGGAAACTGATGAACCCGGTCCGGCAAAGAAGATCTATTCAATAACTGATAGAGGATTGGATCTATTGTCCGGCTGGGTAAAAGAAATAAAGGAAAGAAAAAAAACATTTGAATTTTTCCTTAAAAGATACGATAAACTTAAAAGTAATAAAATAATCTCTAACTCATAGAAAAGAATCTTTTATTATTTCAAAACTTTTCTTATCATAGCTTTCAATAATAAGGTCGGCAGCTTATTTTTTCCAATAAGGCTTAAAAGAGACCCAGCATTGCCTGATAAGCTTTTCAAAACTTTTCTTATCACCGGTTTCTATGGCAGATTTCCATCCAGATATAAGTGTCTTTCTCTTTTTAACGGCCCGACCCAGGTTTATATCGAAAGTATTTTTATATTCCTCCTCAATCATTGCCAGAAGGCCAGGATCTCCTGCCTTAAGTGCCCGGGGAATAATGCCGGAAATTATCTTTGCTGAAAGCACGGCATTGTATATGCCTGCACCGGTAATGGGATTTGTAAGTCCCGCTGCATCGCCTGCAAGAATATAACTTCCCGATACTATCCTTTTAAGCATCCCCGATGAAGGTATGAGCCCAGCAGCCATCTTTCCTGTCGGTATTAAATCCCTGGATAATTCCAGCAGGCTCATAGCGGCTACTTTCCTCTTGAAATCATTATAGAGAGCTTTGAGGTCTATATTTATATTCAGGGCCTGGCAGCCTATTCCAAGGTTTATACTGTTTTCCTTTGGGAAGAGCCATCCATATCCGCCCTCTATCCAGGGTGAGAAAAAGATAAGTGTCTTTTTCTTATCTTTTGCCTCTACCGGGATATTTTCTCCAAGCCCGGAGATATAGCTGGAGTTTGTGCTTTCAATATGCTTGCCCACAATAGAGTTTGGCCCATCGGCACCGACCACGATCTTTGATTTTACCGTCGACCTTTTTCCGCGAGATCCTACTACTTTGGTGATAATCATCCCGGAACCATTATTTTGACGGTCTTTTTGCTGAATATCCATCTTGCCAAACCCCGGCTTGCAGCTTCCGCCATATCCATCATCAAAAGAAACGGTCCTTGTCCCCGGCAAGAATTTTCCACCACTTTCAGTGAAGCTATTGATCAGAGACTTCACAAATACAGGACGGTCCAGCATGAAGCCTGGAGAAGATATGGTATTTACGTATTCATAATCTATATAAGTGTCCATGGTGGCTGTACTGCAGCTTATGCCCGATATGGGTCCGTCAAACAATCTGCTTATTGCCGCAGGTACATATTCAGCACATCTTACAGGATTATCTATTTCTGCTTTTTTGTCGATAAGGATGGTGCCTATTCCCTCTTCTGCAAGGTAGAGAGCCAGACTGGCCCCTGCGGGACCGGCGCCTATTATAAGGACATCACATTTTTGAATCTTTCCCATGATTTATTCTTTTTCAATAAGTTCTAATTATATTAAAATTTAGAATCTCCTGGAAAGACCTTTTTTATGTAATATTACTGCAATAGTAAAGAATAAAATACTAAAACCAAGAAGTGCCAGCAGATCAATGGTGGGATTAAAATAATAAGTTCCTCCAATTGAATACCTTGCCAGGTCCGTATAATAAGTCAAAGGAGAAATATAGGAGATGATCTTCCAGCTTCCCATTTCATTAATAGGAACAAATACCCCGCTTATAAAAATCAAAGGAAATTTGACCATACTTGATATCATCATTATATTCGATGGATTATCTGTAGGAGGAGCCGAGATAACCAGTCCCAGTGATGAAAAGCAGAAAGCTGCCAGTATCGTGCCGACAATTAAGCCCAGACTTATTATTTCTATACCCAGTATGACAATACCTGCTAAAAGAATAAAAAAAGTTATAAAAAGACCAAATAAAAGCGAAGCTATTATGTCTCCTAAAATAATGGCCCATATTGTAATTGGCGTAGAAACTAACCTTTCAAAGGTCCTCATCCGGGTCTCCCATGGTGCCACAACGGGACCTATAGATGTAACTGTTACAAAAAGGGCCATTCCTAATAAACCTGGCATTAAAAAACTAAAAGAAAAATCTTTACCAATAATAAAAGCAATAAATAGAAAAGACGGTACAAGTAAACCTGATATTACTACAGGTCCTTTTAAATAAAAAATAGATAGATCCTTTTTAGCAATAGCTGTAGATCTTTTTAATTGTCTAATAATCATCATTTCTCTCTCCCTTCTGTCAATTTGACAAATACATCTTCAAGATTAGGTGATAAAGTATTAATGGATATTATCCTGCTGCCGGAAGACTGTGAGTATTTGATTAGCATTGGAATAACTTCCTCAGTATTCTCACTATACAGCCTTAATTTATCTCCAATTTTTTTAACCTCTGATACACCGTCAAACAAAAGTTCCTCCGCCCTTACTTCCCTATTAAAAGCAACTTCAATAGACGCAGTGCTCTGAAAAGTGTGTCTTAGTTCTTCAGGGCGGTCAATAGCTACAATCTTGCCATGATTCATAATAGCCACTCTATCACATAGTTGATCAGCTTCTTCAATATTATGAGTTGTTAAAATAATAGTAGTTCCCTTTTCATTAAATTTTCTGATAAGGTCTCTTATCAATCTGACGCTTACAACATCCAACCCTGAAGTAGGTTCATCCAAAAATAACAGTTCTGGATTATTCATTAGGCCCATAGCAACAATGAGTCTCTGTTTCATTCCCTTAGAAAAAGTTTTTACCTTCTGGTGCCTCTTATCATATAATCCAAATAGTTTGAGTAAATTATCAGCTTTTTCTATCATTTCCTTTTTCTTTATCCCATATAACTCACCCATAAGCGTTAAATTCCTGATAGCCGAAAGGTCCATGTATGCATTAGCCATTTCTGGGACTATTCCCATAAGCTGCTTGGCCTTCAAAGGATCTTTTTGAATATCATACTCCCCTATATATGCATTACCGCCTGTTGGCCTGAAGATACCTGTAAGCATTCTTATGGTTGTTGTTTTACCGGCACCATTTGGTCCAAGAAGGCCAAACAGTTCGCCACTTTTCACAATGAACGATATATTGTCCACTGCTGTAAAACCATTAAACTTCATAGTTAGATTTTCAACTTTTATCGAACTCACTTTCATCCCTCCATTTTTATTATTTCCACTTTATATTTCATTTATGCCATCTGCTTCAATAAACCATTTATCCTTCATGGCCCCTACATGTTCCATGTTTGGGCATTTTTCAAATGCTTTCTTAAATAACTCATCTATACGTTTAGGGATGGGGAGTTATTGCTATAACTGTGATTTGATTTTTACCAGGACCATAGCACCAAAATATCCTATAAGCTGCAGGGGGAGCTTGCTCGGCATAAGCTTCAAATACCTTTTCTCCTCCGGGTCCCTTCAAACTGGTAAACTCATGTGTTTTAAGACTTTTATATCTGGGATCTAAAGATAAATACTTTATAGCTTTTTTAACAGCTTTATATCTTTTTTTAAGGCTTTTATCAATTTTTAATCTTTCTAACTGATGTCTTGTATGATCTGTAAGAAATATTTCAAACAACTGGCACTCCTTAAAATCAATAAGACTTGGGTTTTGATATTTTTCCTTCAGACATTTCTTTTAAGCCTTTTCGCACGCTTTCAAATGCTTCTTTGTTCTGAAAAAGCCATAGCTCTGAAGCCGGAATCTCAACTACAGGTTTTATCAATATTTCTCCCAATTTATTCTTATAGACCCGGACTCTTTTTAATCCCTGGACAAGTTCGCCTATAGTGAGTCTGTTTCTGCTGTCAATCGTTCTTGTACCTATCTCCTGAAATTCGTCATTGATCTTTACACTGGCATTCTGCATAGTAATCACCTCTTGCAAATAATGTAGCATAAATCCCATTATGGGTCAATGGGATATCTAATAATACTCACTTGCTTCTACCAGGATCTTTAACACCCTGCAATAGTTTTCTCATATACAAGAATAAATACATGAAAAAACTATTCGCAGAAAATCCTGACGGATTCCTTTCCTTCTACATCTACTGTAAGATCATCAAGCTGTTTTACGATATCTTCGAGGTCTTCCGGTTTTATCTGTGAAAAATCCATCTCAATTCCTTTTTCATGCAGGGCATCGTTTACCTGGGTCTGCGCGTTTTTTGGAATCAGAGCAGCCAGTTTCAGCCCTGCACGGATAAGTTTAAGGGGAACCCTGATATTTACTTTATCGGGATTTTTACTTTCCGGACCAGGTTCCACCATTATCCTCAGGTACTTAGGTTCCATTCTGGTGGTTCTGGAACCTGTCCCGCCATCCTTTGAAATTGCTGACAGCAGCCTATCAGCCTCATCTGCTGTTATTTTTCCTTCTGAAAGCATTTCTAATATTTTTTTTCTTTCTTCAGTCATTTTCGTCTCCTTTGTTCTTTATTTAAGCACAATAAAAAAAGTACTATTTCTGGATTCTGTATCCATTTCAAATCCCGATAGACAGCCTATGACCCTGAAAATAGTAAGGTATGCCTGAAATATAAGATAGCCCCTGCCCGATGGCCACATAATCAGAGCTGCCAGCATTATAAATGGGACAGGGATCACAAGAAGAGGCAGTACTATTATCCAGATCAGAAACAGAGGCAGCCACAGGGTAAATCTTTTTCCGCTTTTTCCCCTGGCGCGGAGTTTAAGGATCATCGGTATCATCAGTCACCTCCCAGCTTTTTAATAGCAGCATCTACGGAGATCTCTCCACGGTCAAGCTGCCTGAGGACTTCATTTCCAGGAGCCGGTGGATCAATATCAATAAATTCCAGTTTCTCTGCTATACTGTTTAAACGGTTTTTTACGGTAGGATAACTTATCCCAAAAAGCTCTTCCATACTTTTTATAGAGCCCCTGCATCTTATAAAAGCTGCCACAAATATCTGGTCTTCCATAGTAAGCCGGGCGAGGGAAGGAAGCTCGAAGCTGCCTTCAATAGCTATTCCATTATCTTTGAGCCTTACCCTTTCAACCTCTAAGGCTGCACCGTGCGTTAATTCTGTAAGTTCTTTCCAGTCCCGAACCATATAATCACCTTTTATATAATAAATTAAATTTCTTAATAAAGATAATAGAAAATATTAATATTGTCAAGTATAATATTAATATAATTAATATTATCAGATATAAATATTAATATTATTGAAATTAATGCCTTTATTACTTAAGGCTATGCTTTTACTTTTTGAGCACCATCTTTCTATCCATAATTAAAAAATTAATAGAAAGATTATACTGAATCATGAGTATCCAATTTTTCCTTTCTCATAAATTCAGGATAATCTTCCAGGATCAGGTCATAAGCTTCAATATCTTCTCTAATAGGTCAAGTTTAATATTGGTAAAACCCTCAAACTTGCCCTTATATGCATCCTGTTCTTTCCCGAGGTCATAACATGTGGTGCTGTCTATATTTAAAAGTATCCCGGGAAGATCGACCTTTTCAAAATCCTGCTTATGCTTATTGTAGAATGCCTCACAGCAGCATCCAGCATAATATTTTATGCCTTTTTTCTTGAGGTCCAGCAGGGTCTCGTAAAGATGTTCATAGCTAACTATAGTCATATATGAGACCCCATATTTTTCGGCTGTTTTTATTGTATCTCCTATGCTGCATTTGCCGCACAGGGTGCATCCCTGGCTGTAGCGGAATTCGCACCCCGGAAGCTTTGAGCAATAAGGCATAAGCAGATAATCAATCCTGTTTTTATCTGAAAACTTGCTGTGGACCGTGTATATATCATTAAAATATTTAAGCGGTATCCCATACTTTTTAAACTCTGTCCTTGCAAAACACCCCTGTACAGCCTCTATTATCTCTCCCGCACTAATACCCGATATTGGTTCCGGATAATTTTCGAAGAAATCATTTATTATATCTTCGGCGCATCCGTCTTTGATGGATATATTTTTGAGCCTGGATTCCAGGTCAAATACGGCCCGTCTGGGATAAGCAAAAAAGTCTCCTGTAAAATACAGGTTCTTAAGCTTGCCCCTTTTGATATCTATATTAGCGGAACACTTTATAACGCTCTTTTTTGATTTAGTGATGGACCTTAGATAGTACTGGCTCTTCCGGTCCTTTATTTTATAAATATGCTTCCCGCTCCCAAAGAGGCCGAGCTTTGAGCCGAAAAGCTCCTTTTCCCTTTCGCACAGCTCGCCGGCATATGTATCTATATTGAGCCTGCTTCTAAAGCCATGAAGCATCTTCTCAATAATAACACGTCTCTCCGGCAGATATCCGGCTTCCCTTGAGAGCCAGGTTATTCTGTCCTTTAAGGAATTTATTTCGCTATAATTTAATTTCTCGACAGGCACCCTCAGGCAGCGGAGCATGATATCGATATTCAGATCCACCAGCAGGGTCCCCTGGAACATGAAGGCATCTCCAAGAGAAGTGCCTCCTGAACCGGAGATCTTTCTTCCCCCGGCCTCTATATCATTCCTGGGCCTGAAGGCCGCATTTATTCCAAAACCATTTATACCTTCTGCCAGAGCGCTGCAGAAAAGCCCGTAATAGTCTTCCACCTGCGATACTTCTGGAAATCCTCCCCTGGTTGAAAAGATTTCCCATCCGATATCGCTGCTGTTCCAGTAAAGCGCTCCCCCGCCTGTGATCCGGCGGTTTATATCTATTCCCTTCTCTCTGCAGTAATCGACCCTCAGCTCTTTTTTAACTGTCTGAAACTGGCCGATAAGAGCAGCGTGGGGGCTAAAACTAAGAAATCTGATGGTGTCGCCGGTCGCTCCTTCTTCCCTGGCCTCCAGCATGGCCTCATCCATAGCCATATTTTCAGCAGCGCTCAGGTGTCCGGTATCTATTACCCTGAACCTTTTTTTCATCTTTTCTTTAACACTTCATTTTCATATTCTGCAGCAGACTCTGCCCACTTAAAGTCTCCCGGGACTCCGCTTTTTTTGCAGAATTGTTCCCAGACAATACCTGCCGGTGCGGTCTTGAGATCCTCAAGAAGTGCAAGCCTTCCAAAAAGATCTCCACTATCTTCACGGCTCTTAAGCATATCTGCCGGTTCGAGAAGAGCATAGAGCAGGGCCTTAAATATTGTCCTTGCTCCCAGGGCCAGCGCTCCGACCCTGTTGATAGAGCCGTCAAAATAATCGGTCCCTATATATACCCTGTCCAGGGCCTTTGCCCGCACTATCTCCTGCATTATCGCCACTATCTCTTCTGTAAGCGTGGCGACATGATCGCTGTCCCACCTTACGCCCCTGCTCAAGTGAAGCATTATACCCTTTACAAATGGAAGCGCGGCCGATATTTTATCAGATACCAGTTCGGTCGGATGAAAATGTCCTGTATCAAAGGTTATGAGCTTCCCCTTTTGCTGGGCATAACTTAAGTAAAATTCATTGGAGCCTACTGTATATGATTCGATACCGATCCCAAATAATTTGCTTTCCACTGCATCCATCATATTTTCTTCAGGATAATCCTTATCGAATGTCTCATCCAGGGAGTCCTTTAATATCTTTCTGTGTTCCAGTCTGCTTACTGTATTATCCTTGGATCCGTCCGGTATCCAGATATTGTTGATGCAGGCCGTACCGAGCTCTTTTCCTATATAGTTTGAGATCTCCCTGCTCCTTTTAACATGCTCTATCCAGAAATCCCTTATCTTCTTATCACTGCTTGCAAGCGTATATCCGCTTTCTGCCAGGGGATGGGAAAAAAGCGATGGGTTGAAGTCTATGCCTACATTATTTTCCTTTGCCCAGTCTATCCATTTTGTAAAATGTTGCGGAGAAACTTTATCCCTGTCTACCTTCTGCCCCTTAAAGTCTCCATATATGGCATGTAGATTGACTTTTAGCTTTCCCGGTATAAGGGTCAGCACCTTTTCATAATCAGTCAGCAGCTCTGCAAGATCTCTTGCTTTGCCGGGATATCCTCCAGTAGAAAGTATGCCCCCTCCCGATAGCGGCTCGTCACGGTTCTCGAAGCCTGTAACATCATCAAGCTGCCAGCAGTGCAGCGATACCGGTATGCAGCCCAGAAGCTCGAGTGCGCTTTCAGTATCCACTCCTATTTCCTTATATCTTTCTTTGGCTACTTCATAATCTGACATTTTTTTATCTCCTCTTCTATTTATGTGAATTGTTTTAGATGACCTGCATAGGTTTTTCTCCAGAGTTCCATTTAAAATAATATAATCTCTGATTGGTAATTACTATAAAATGTAGTTTATATTACAAGAACTTCTTTTCCTATAATATATCTCTTCTATGACCACTAAAACTTAAAGAGGTTTATATTCGACCTTCTAATAAATTCACAGTAGATTTTATCCACTTTTTTCACCCAATCTTTTTAAAATATACTTTTCCAATATCTTTAAAAATACTTTTGCATCTTTTAATTGCCCTTCTGCATCTTCTTTTGAAACTTCGTAGAAATCCATATAGTCGCTTCTACTTCTAAATTTTTCTGCTCTTAGAATAATTTTTGAATACTCTTTCTTAAAAATACCAGTCGCAATATAATTCTTTATAAAATATGATACTATTCCAGAATGTTTCTTTGAATCAAACTTATCCAATGCCAATAGTGCTCTGGTTGCATGAAAAACAGTATAATACGAGCGATTTAATGATTGTGCATGCTTACCCTTGCCTAAAAGTATCTCGGCTGATTCGAAATCCTGTTTTGATTTTTCCAAACGATAAAGTATTAAATCCTTTATATTATGCTGCATACAATTCTATCCCTTCGCTCTCTATATTCTTTAGCAAATCTATTACATCAATATCGCTATAATAGTCATCTATATTATAAATAAGTATAGAGGGCAGTTTGCCATATTTAATAGATATATCCACTTCAATATCCAAAATCATATCTTCAAATTTCTTTAAATCCCTGCCTTTGACAAGCACCATGAAGTCAATATCCGATTCATCATCATAGTCGCTTCTTGCATAAGAACCAAATATAATAATTTTTTTTAGTTTCTTTTTAAATACCCTCCTGATGCTTTTCCCCACATCTTCTATTAACCTGTATGTTTCTTTATTGCCAATATTTATCTGTTTTTTAAATATTTCATTGATCTGCTTCTCGTTTGAAGGATCGATCGTTTTAAATTCTCCCTCCTCATATTCTCTGTAGCTTTTTAGAACATCCTTCGCTGTCTCATCATCTAATTTATAAGATGGGATATTCAGATTTTGGATATCCTGAGCAATCAAGTGTTTTAGATATTCATGAAATGTCAGCCCCAGATAATCAGCCGCTGCCCTGGCTTTTTGATACATCGTTGCTGTATATGTAGTTGTTTTTTTTATAGTTTTTAAGTCTTTCATACTTTTATCTACATTAATAATATTTGAGTACTATTATAATATAGACCTGGTATTATTACAATGCAACTTTCAGATAACTTTTTTATGAAAAACCTTCTAATTATCTCTGACCCCTATAATAGGAGTATCAGCAGCAATACGGTCCGGTAAATAATAAAGATTTGAAAATCATATTACAGGATGAAATATTCTTCTTGATATGCTCCGCCAACAGGGTATAGTATTGACCGGATAGTATTCAGACATCTATAGAAAATATATATAATAGTACTTTAACTAATAGTTGATATTCTATAACAATAATTACTATTAAAAATTATTATCTTATTATACGAGAATGAATTTTATGTACAGTCCGGAATATGTGCAGACAAGCCTTGCAGCGACGCTTTCACTTGGCCTCGAAAAGGGCAGGTTCAAAGATAATATAAAGCTGACCGGGTTGAACCTTCTCCTTATATATGATAAAAAATGCATAGGAAGGTGCGCCTACTGCGGAATCTCTAAAAACCGTCCCGGGCTGGAAGGCAAAAAGACTTTTATAAGGGTGAAATGGCCGGTGTACAGCCTGGATGAGATAATCGAGAGGACGCTCACATTCCCCAATCACTTCCAGAGGATATGCATTTCCATGATAACTCACCGGTCTTCGGTCAAAGATACGATCCATATTACCCGTAAGCTCAGGGAAAAGATCGACCTCCCCATAAGCCTTCTTATTTCTCCCACTGTCATCCGGGGAAGGGAAATCTTTTATGAGTTTAAGAAGGCCGGAGCAGATATGATAGGAGTAGCCATAGATGCCGCAACTCCGGAGATCTTTGACAGATACAGGGGAAATGGAGTCGGCGGTCCGCATAAATGGAGTAAATACTGGGAAGTCCTTGGATGGGCATCATCAGTTTATGAAAGAAATAAGACAGGCATACATCTTATCTCGGGACTGGGCGAGACTGACAGGGAGATGGTGAATACCATCTACAGGGCCTATAAAATGGGTGCGATGACCCATCTTTTCTCATTCTATCCGGAAGCGGGGAGCCTCCTTGAAGACAGAGATGCGCCCGATCTCCTTAGATACCGGAAGACCCAGATAGCCGTCTATCTTATAAATCAAAAGGACCTTTCTCCTGATATAATAAAGTTTGACGATAAAGATAATATAACCGTCTTTGACTACGATCTTGAAGAGATAGTAGAGGAAGGCTTTGCCTTCATGACCTCGGGCTGTCCGGGCCGTGACCTGCGATATGCTGCCTGTAATAGGCCGCTTGCAAATGAGAGGCCGTCAGAGGTCTTCAGAAATTATCCCTATCTCCCGGATGAAGCGGATAAAGACACTATAAGAAAACAGATTGAGAGCCTTCTTACCGTAAAAGTATAAAAATATGATATTAAATAACAGTGATCTGCCATACTCTAATAAGAACAGGATCTTGACCTTTGCTGTTCCGGGCGGCAAGGTATATATAGGCGACCACTACAGAAATACTCCGGAAAGCTTCCTTAATATAAGCATAACCGGAAATGATTGTCAGCTGCAATGCAGCCACTGCCGGGGATTACTGCTTAAGGGCATGATACCGGCTGACAGCAGCAAAAGACTTGTAGAGATTACGAAAGAATATCTAAAGTCGGGAAATCTCAAAGGTATGCTTATAAGCGGAGGCTTTGACAGAAGCGGAAAGCTTGCCTTTGCCGGTATTATCGATGGAATAAAAGAGATAAAAACAAAATACCCTTATCTTACCCTGTATATCCATACCGGCTTTTTGAGCATGAAAGAAGTAAGGGCGTTGAAGTCATCAGGAGTAGATGCTGTACTTACAAATCTTATAAAGAGCCAAAAAGCTATCGAAGAAGTATATAATCTCAGCGGCAGGACATACCGGGACTATATAGATACAATAAACATACTTAAAGAATATGACCTGAAGGTCTCTCCCCATATCATTATAGGGCTTGAAAATGGTGAGCTGTCAGATGAATTTACGATGGTAGAAGATGCAATGGACCTTAATGTAGATTCAATAGTTTTTGTAATATTAAAAAAGGTATCAAAAGAAATAAGTTTTCCGGTTTCAAAAGTGCCCCATGAAGACATAATAAAGCTTGTAGCTCATGCAAGAAGACGCTCTCCCGACACCCTTCTTTCCTTTGGGTGCGCAAAGCCTCCCGGGAAAGACAGGCACCTTCTTGAGATAGAACTTATAAAAGCGGGTATAGACGCGATTGCTTTTCCTTCAGAAAAAACAGTAGAATATGCAATTGAAAACAAAATAGCGCATACATTTCTGGAAAAATGCTGCGCTATCTTATGATTTCTATAATCTTAAGAATAAGATTATGCTTCGCCTTCTCTCTCGGATGCCTCAATCATCTTCTTTGCAATCCTGAGCTCTGTCTTTCTTCTGGTATCTTCAGTATAGACCCGCAGTTCTGCCACAAGACGGTTGTACCTGGTAATAAAAATAGTATCGCCAAGATTTTCTGTTAGATATTTAGTTAAATTGACCCTTAATTCATTAGTGTCAATCTTTAGAATATCATCATAAGCCATTTTACACTCCTTTTAATCAATGATTTTAAAATTCTTATTATAAATTTATTTCTTTATAATTAATTATCTCATAATTACTTTGTCATATTATCTCATATTTAATTATAAAAATCTATGA
>CBEVGD010000044.1:0-13826 GCA_965549355.1 uncultured bacterium
CCATTATTTGCAGCAGCAATATTATAATTCTCCTTCTTTAATATATTTCCGAGCAGTTGCAGATTTTCTGCAATATCATCTACTATTAATACCAGCGGCTGCTTTTCCTTTTTTATATTTTTTCCAGCCATTATTATTTTTCTTTTACATTATATCTTAATATTATTATTTCTATCCCGCTCAATACTTTGTTGGTGATAATAGCCAAACTATTTAGTAAGTTTTTTTATTTCATCTACAAGCTCTGTAAAATGTTTAAGTGTTTTGGGGAGTTTGCCCATATCAAAGCTTTCAGCTTGAGACGATATCTTTTCTCCCCATTTTAAAAGAATTTCCAATTCATATTTTCTACCCAGCTCTTCTATCTCTTTTGCAAAGTCTTCTATATCATTTATAATAGATGTTTTTGTAACTTCTTCCCACTTTTCTTTTATGTAGCTTTCCAGTACTGAGATAAGCTCGGGTATTTTTTTCTTAGTTTCTTCGGTAAGTGTCTCAGGGGCATCCTTATGCTCTTTATTTTCAGCAGCTTTTTTCTCTCCAACCGGTACAGGTTTGGTATGGTCAAGGTGTATTGCAAGTGCTCGCATTAATTCAGTTCTCTTTATAGGTTTTCTTAAATATCCTTCGCAATTTATTTTTTTAATCTTCTCTTCCTGCTCCTTCATAGCAGATGCAGTCAAAATAATAACCGGTATATCCTTTAAATTGCTATCCTTTTTTATTTTTCTTATAGCTTCATATCCGTCCATTACAGGCATTCTTAGATCCATTATTATTAAATCCGGATGGTATTTTTGTGCTGCATCAATTCCCTCTTTTCCATTTTTTGCTTCTATCGTACTTAAATTATATGGTTTTAAAGTTTCTTCCAAAAGTATTCTGTTTGATTCTATATCATCTACAACCAGGACTGTTTGCTTTTTAAATTTTACATTATCTATGGGAGTTTCTTCCAAATCTTCAGATATATCATCTACTGAGGCAACAGCTACTTTATTTAATATTACTTCAAATGTACTTCCTTTCCCAACTGTGCTATCTACTGATATTTTTCCTCCCATTGCCTCAACCAGTTTCTTTGTTATCGCAAGGCCAAGACCTGTTCCGCCATACTTTTCATCCCGCTGTCCTTTACTCTGCCTGAATGCTTCAAAAATAATCCCTTTATTTTCAGTCGATATTCCTACTCCGGTATCTTTAACTAAAAAAATAAGATCAAATTTGCTTCTTTGTTCACGGAAAATTCCTTTTACAGTAAGCTTTATATATCCTTTTTCAGTAAATTTTACTGCATTGCCCACCAGATTAAATAAAATCTGGCGAATTCTAACTTCATCAATCTGAAGTGCTTCAGGAAGTTCTTCATCTATCTCAATTAAAAAATTTAATCCTTTTTCTCTTATTTTAACTGAAAATATCTTACCAATATCATTAAAGATAGACTCCGGGTTTACCGGTCTTGGCTTAAGTTCAATCTTACCGGCTTCAATTTTGGATAGATCCAGGATATCATTTATTAAATCTAAAAGTATTTTTCCGCTTGATCTAATAGATTTCAAGTATTTTCTTTGCCCGGGATCATCAATCAGGCTATCAAGAAGTTCTGAGAAACCAAGTATTGAATTCATTGGAGTTCTTATCTCATGACTCATGTTTGAAAGAAATTCACTCTTTGTGAGGTTAGCTTCCTCAGCTTTTCTGGCATAATTTTCTGCATCAATCTTTGCTATTTTTAATTTTTCTTCTGCTTTTTTCTTGTATGTTATATCTCTTGAAATTCCAAATGTTCCAATAATTTTTCCTCTTTCATTATGAAGGCACATCTTTGTAGTTGATGTCCATTTATCTTCTCTATCCTCCCAGGTTTCTTTTTCTTCAATATCAACAATAGACTCGCCGCTTTTTATTATATTTTGTTCGTCCTGGAATGCTTTTTCTGCGTGTTCTTCAGAGAAAAAATCAAAATCATTTTTCCCCGCTGCTTCATTGGGATTATTTATTTTAAATTTCTTTGCACAGGCTTCATTGATTTTAATAAATTTACTATTTTTATCCTTAAAATATATACTATCAGGTATATTATTCATTAATGCGTCCAGCATTTGAGATTTAGTAATATCGTTGTTTTCTTTTTTCATTCTTTAAATATTTATTTTATTAATTTCTTATTATTGTATCTTATATAAAAATAAAAGATATCTTTTCCTGTAGTGTCCATAAATTCCGGCATACTTATTCTACCTTTTTCTTTTTAGACTTTTTATGCAGTCTCTTACATGATTTCTTTGTATCTATATGTTCCTGATATTCATTCCTGAAATATCTTATAGTGCTCAATACCGGATTGGGTGCAGTTTTCCCAAGGCCGCAGAGGGAAGTCTCTTTTATCATATGTGCCATCTCTTCCAGCTTTTCAATATCGCCCTCTTCGCCCTTGCCTTCAGTTATGCGGGTGAGTATCTCCAGCATCCTCCTGGTCCCTACTCTGCATGGAGTGCACTGGCCGCATGATTCATCCTGTATAAAATCCATAAAGAATCTTGCCATATCTACCATGCATTGATCTTCATCAAGAATTATCATTCCTCCTGAACCCATCATGGCCCCGACTTCCTTTACTTTTTCATAGTCAACCACCACATCAAGGTGTTCTTCAGGTATGCATCCTCCGGATGGCCCTCCGAGCTGTGCGGCTTTGAATTTCTTTCCATCTTTGATCCCTCCGCCTATTTTAAAAACGATATCCCGGAGAGACATCCCCATGGGGACCTCCACCAGACCTGAATTATTTATCGCACCTGTAAGCGCGAATATCTTCGTACCTTTGCTTGTCTCAGTGCCGATGCTTGAGAATACTCCGGCGCCCTTATCGATAATGTGCGGTACATTGGCATAGGTCTCCACATTATTGATGCATGTAGGTTTTCCGAATAGCCCTTCATTTGCCGGAAATGGCGGCTTGGGTTTGGGCATCCCCCTCTCGCCTTCAATCGATCTTATCAGGGCAGTTTCTTCTCCGCATACAAATGCTCCTGCTCCCTGATATATCTCTATGTCAAAATCAAGGCCGGAGTCCAGGATATTCTTTCCCAAAAATCCATATTCCTCAGCCTTTTGTATGGCAGCTTTTACATTTTCCACTGCCAGCGGATATTCCTGTCTCACATATATATAACCTTTACTGGCTCCGATCGCATATGCAGCAATGATCAAACCTTCAAGAACACTGTGCGGGCTTCCCTCCAGAATGCTCCGGTCCATATATGCTCCGGGGTCGCCTTCATCAGCATTTACGATCATATACTTCGGATACCCTTTAGCTTTTCTGGTTATCTCCCATTTTAACCCGGTGGGAAAACCTCCGCCTCCCCTGCCTCTGAGCCCGGAGTCCTTTACTTCCTTTAGCACATCTTCAGGCGTCATGTCCTTCAGTGCCTTTGCCAGACCCCTGTATCCGCCATATAGAATATAGTTGTCTATGCTTTTGGAATCTATCCTGGAATTATTTCCCAGAAGTATCCTTTTCTGGTATTTATAGAATGGTATATCAAATTCTTTCTTTACCAGCTCATCCTTATCGGTCCGGTACAGAAACTTCTCTACAATATTGCCCTTTAATGTCTCGCTTACTATTTCCGGGATATCTTCTTCTTCAGCACCAAGATAGCAGATCTCCTGCGGATAAAAAATTATAAGGGGTCCCCTCTCGCAAAAACCATGGCAGCCTGTCCTGCGTATTATTATTTTTCCGCCGGATCCTGCTTCGTATTTCTCGACCTCGCTCTTTAATTTCTCAAAAACATCATCGGCTCCAGCCGCCTTGCATCCGGTTCCCGAGCAGATGGATATGATTCTCTTGCCCTCTGTATCATTTTTTAGAGCTTCTGCTTTATTATCAAGCTCCCCGCCATTATTTATTTTTTTTGTATTAGTACCCATAATATTTCTTATTTTCAGCCCTTTAATATTTATTTAATATCCTGGAGATGCCGGTGCCCTATTTAAGCGAACTTACAATATCCATAACTGTATCAGGATCGACTTTTTTATATACTTTATCATTTATAATGATAACCGGAGCAATCCCGCAGGCTCCGACGCATCTATTCACCTGAAGAGAATAGACTCTGTCCGAAGTCGTCTGACCGGGCTCTATCTGGAGTCCTTTGCTGATATTGTCGGTAATCTGCTTTCCGCCCTTTACAAAACAGGCTGTCCCCATGCAGACCCTTATATCGTATTTTCCCCGGGGTATCATGGTAAAAAATGAATAGAACGTAACCACTCCATAGACATCCTTTTCAGGGACATCTATGCCTTCGGCTACTTTTCTCTGTACATCAAGGGGAAGAAAACCTACAGCATCCTGTACCTGTTGAAGCACAGGTATAAGAGAGCTCCTGCTCTTCTCATATTCTGAGATGATCTCATCTACTTTTATATTCTCCTGCCCGGTAAGCTCATATTTTGGCAGATCCAATACTCCCATTCTCCCTCTTCCTCATATTATTTTATATGGCAAATTTTTGCCTTTGATTATAGCAAATAATACATAATAATTGTAAAATTTTTTATCGGTTCATTATTATTAGATACAAGACAGGTCAGGATAATCATATGAAAGGACAGAAATGAATAATATTTTTAATGAAAAAGACATAGAAAAAAAGATCTTCAATGACCGCTGGGTAAGGTTTGCATTCGGTTCCCAGGGAAAGCTAAAGACAAAAAACCTGAATCTGGGAATAACAAGGTTCAGCAAAGATAAAACGTCCCTGACCCATAAACATGATATAGATGAGGCGCTCTATATACTATCCGGGAAGGGCACAGTCAAAGTCGGCGATGAATCTCATAAGGTAGAAGCAGGGGATTTTATCTATGTCCCGCGGCAAACCGACCATACCATAATAACCGACTGCGGAAGCGATCTTAAGATTTTCTTTATATTCTCCGGAGAGATCACTATAGATCACTAATATTAAATATTTAAAATAATTTAAACAGAGCGGCCCGCCTATTTTTGGATCCTGTCCTGCTTGAAAATAATATAATCTATATTGCAATATTAGAATATATATATTAGACTACTATTATATCTTATACTTATCCTGGCTCAATCGCTAAATAAAAACAGCCATCAAATTATTTAATAATACCGGGAGCATAAATTGAAAAAGGAAAGTTTTTATAACCTGCATGCGGAAATGTGCAAGACTATCTCCAATCCAAGAAGGCAGGCCATACTGGACACTATCAGAAGTGGCGAGATGACTGTCTCGGAACTTATCGGAAAGACAGGAATAAGCCAGGCTAATCTTTCACAACATCTGGCGATATTAAGATCCAAGGGAGTCGTAAAGACCAGGCGGGATGGGAATAATATTTATTATTCCCTTTCAAATATCAAGATAATCAAAGCTTATGACCTCATAAGCGAGGTCCTTGAAGACTCCACGACTTCAAGGGAAAAAACTATTAAGGAAGGTATTAACAGATAATAGAAAGATCAATTTACTAGAATACTGTCCGAGAATTGGGATCTGAGCTCGCAGGCTGATATTTTCAAACAGATCAAGGCCTGAGGAAGAAGCGATATGGTACCCGCGATGACGAAAAACGAAAATATGTGTAAAAATGGCGACTGCCCAAAGGGTTGGACAGGCTCCTGGATAGCAATGACCTAAAAGGAGAGTAAGATGGCCGAAGTCAAAGAAAAAAATGGAAAGAAGAAGATGGCAATAGCTGTGATGAGCGGTGATATGGATAAGCTTTTCGGAGCATTTATTATCGCTACCAGCGCTGCCGCATCGAATATGGAAGTGACCATGTTCTTCACTTTCTGGGGCCTGAGGGCAATAAAAAAGAATGAAAGAACCGGGAAAAGCTTCATGGGCAGGATAATGGGCATACTGGAAGGCGGGGATATCAATAAGGCAGATCCCAGCAAATACAGTATGGGCGGCATGGGAAGATGGATGTTTAAGAAGATGATGGGCGCCAAAAAAGTAGCAACGCTTCCCGAACTCAGACAAATGGCGCTTGATCTGGGGGTAAAGCTTTATGGCTGCCAGATGAGCATGGATGTAATGGAAATACCCAGAGGAAAACTGATAGATGAAGTAGAGGACTGTGTTGGGGGCGGATTCTTTGTAGAAAAAGCCCTGGAAGCAGATGTGCCGTTCTTTATTTGATTGCCGGAACCCTGCATATATTACCGCTACCGGCAGCAAGATAGGACCCGCTTTCCCGGCAATATTAGACAGCCGGCACGATGCGGGATCTTAAATTATTTTATAGTAATTGAATCCAAATTCTTTATAATGATATTCATTATATTAATACCCTCTAAATGTATTTTTATTATAAATTGATAATCTTTTAATAAAAAATATTGGGATCAATTATGCTGGCACCAAATGACAGGATAATATATTTATGAAAAATGTAGGGACAGATAAGGTCTCCGGAACAAAATTAAAAATAATTTTAGGAATCATTTCATCTTTCATTGTTCTCATTACATATATCAGCTGTAGTACAATATATAAAATAAACAATACACGCAGCCTGCAAACTATTTTTACCGAAGAAAGCCTTTATGCTTCCGGTGAAGCCTTTTCTGATAATTCTGATTTTCCGCTTCTTGCAAAAACCAGTATCGATTATATATCGGAAGTAGAAAATCCTGTACTACATGATATCGATTCAAAAGTATCGGATTCAGTCGAGAATGAGAGCCGGGAAATAAACGAACAGCATGTGCAAAACATTTCAGCAGCAAAGGATCCAAAAAGTGATACTGGTGAAAGCCAATCCGGAGATGGAAACAGCACATCTTCCAGCTCAGAATCGACTTCCGCAGAATCCGGATCTGTCGAATCGGTCATAATCCATATGATAAACAATATACGGGCAGACCGCGGCCTTCAGTTATTAAATCCCAATCCTGTACTCAGCAATATCGCAAGATCCAGGAGCCAGGATATGATAAACCGCGGTTATTTCTCACATTCTACTCCGGAAGGTAAGAGCCTTTCTGATATACTTGTTGAAAATGGCGTGATGTATGCCTGTATAGCTGAGAACCTGAGCCAGGCCTCTCCCCCGTCATGGGGAAGTCCTGATGTTATAATAAACCTATGGATGAATAGCTCCCTGCACCGGGCAAATCTTTTGAACCCGCATTATGGACAGCTGGGACTGGGAGTTGCAGACGGAAATGGGCGGAGAGTCGTGACTCTGATATTTATGAACAGGTAATTGATTACTATATGATTATCCTGAGAAAATATTGAGAGGCCTAATATGTACAATATCTGTGTGCTTCCTTTTACTTTAAATATGATTTGACATAATAAGAATATAAGATAATCAGAATTTCCAATATATCAGGAGGTGCATATGGTAATCAAACTAAGAGAAAGATCACAAATAACATTGCCAGTTGAAATAGTTAAAAAATTAAATATAAAGACTGGAGATAACCTGGAAGTTAAATTAGAGGATAATAACATGGCAATATAAAGATGGTAAGATTCTTTTACGGGTTATCGGACCCCATAATTTTACTTTATCTAATCCCTGATGATATAGCTTGCTCTGGCCGCAGAATAAGTATGTCTTTCTGATATAATACTCATATGGATCTTAAAAGACTTGATAAAATACTTGCAGGTGAAAAGCCCTATCGCCTAAAACAGGTGCACAGAGCCATTTTTAAAGATCTTATCACTGACTGGGATGATGCCACAAACCTCTCCCTGAAGCTGCGGGGCATGCTCAAGGAAGAACTCCCGCTTTCCATAGATAGCAGGATAATCAAATCAAAAGAAAGCGATGCTGTAAAGGCTGTTATTAGGATAAGCGGAGGCGTGCTTATCGAAACAGTCCTGATGCAGCATAGCGCCGGTAGAAATACCGTTTGCGTCTCTTCCCAGGCAGGCTGCACCCTTGGCTGCCTGTTCTGCCAGACCGGAAAACTGGGCTTTAAAAGAGATCTTGATTCTTCAGAGATAATAGTGCAGGTCCTTCTTTTCCAGAGATTTCTAAAAAACAGGGGCTCGTCAATATCAAATATTGTGTTTATGGGGATGGGCGAACCATTTCTCAACTATGATAATGTGCTTGAAGCTGTAAGGATAATAAACAGCAATGAGATGTTTGATATCGGTGCGAGGCATATCTCTATTTCAACAGCGGGCCTGCCGGATAAGATCAAATTATTTGCCGGTGAAGGGATACAGGTAAATCTGGCAGTATCATTGAATGCTCCAAATGATGTGCTGAGGTCCAAAATTATGCCTGTGAATCTCCGTTATAAAATACCGGAACTGCTGGAATCAATCAGGTACTATATCGGAAGGACCAATAGGAAAGTAATGTTTGAATATGTGATGATCGAAGACCTTAATGATTCAGAAGAGAATGCCAGGGAACTTGCGGACCTGTTAAAAGGCCTGCTGTGCATGGTAAATCTGATACCTTTTAATGGAGAACCGCCCTTAAAGCCTCCTGCAGAAAGCGTGATCACTGCTTTTAAAAAAATACTTGAGGAAAATGGGATCATTGTCACCCGCAGATCCAGGTTTGGAGCAGATATAGACTCTGCCTGCGGCCAGCTTGTCTTTGATGAAGAAAGAAATGGAAACCGGCAGGATCAATAACCGAATAGAGAATATCTAAGCTTCATTATGTACTCAGTTTATTCAAAAATAGGAATTTAGTAATCCAGCATAAGTTTAGTATTTATAAGTCTATTGACAAAAATATTTAGATGTAATACCTTGTATTACAAGGAGGTTTTATGAGTGATATTATTTCAATTAGACTGCCCGAAGATACAAGAAAAAAATTAAAGGATATTAGCAGGGATGAGTCAAGGCCCGTAAGTGATCTGGTAAGGGAATCGCTAAAAAAATATATAGCCCTATACCGCTTCAGAAAGCTAAGAGAGACTGTACTCCCATTCGCAGAATCTCAGGGGATACTGACTGATGAAGATGTATTTAAAATAATCTCATGAGAGTGGTACTTGATAGCAATATATACATTGCTGCTTTTTCATCCAGAGGGCTATGCAGTTCATTATTTGAGCTGTGCCTTGACAGTACGACTATTCTGATAAGTGAACATATTATATCGGAAGTCTCAAAGAACCTTTTAAAAAAGATAAAGCTTCCTGCCGGCAAGACAAATGACATTATAATATATCTCCGTGAGCAATGCATAGTCAAAGACTATAAAAAACTTAATGAGAAAATATGCAGGGATGCCGACGATGATAATATTTTAGCACTGGCCACAGATAATCAGGCTGATTATATTATCACAGGAGATAAGGACCTCTTAGTGCTGGAGAAGTTTGATCTGATCCCGATAATCGGTCCCCGAAAATTCTGGAGCATTATTAAGGACAAAGAAGACACTTCTAAGAATACAATGAATTAAACTGTTAAGGATAGCTTATGTCCAAAAATGACATAATGGATTTTGAAAAAGGGCTATGGCCTATTGAAAGTTGTGGAAGAAAAGTAATTATGATGTCAAAAAACATTAAAGATTTTTGATTATCGCAAATCAACCAATATTTTTATTTAAAATTTCTTTTTATTCCTTTATAATCATCACTAATTTATAAAGACCCCATCTATTTATATGTATTTTAAATTAGTTCTAGAAGTTTTGGGCGGACTTGCGCTTTTTATCTTTGGAATCAATAGATTAAGCAACAGCCTTCAAAAGATCACTTCCAATAAATTAAAATCCGTAATAAATATCGTCACAAAAAAGTCATGGGCCACAGTCCTGGTAGGTATCTTTACTACCATGCTGATCCAGAGCAGCAGCGCTACTTCAGTAATGACAGTAGGCTTTGTAAATGCCGGACTTATAACTCTCAGGCAGGCTATCGGAATCGTTATGGGAGCGAATATCGGTACGACCATAACTGCCCAGATAGTCTCATTTAAGATCGATATGCTTGCTTACCCTATCTTAATCATTGGTTTTCTCCTGTACTTTGTTGCCAAAAGAAGAAGGCTAAAAAATATTGGAATGACTGTTATCGGCCTCGGATTATTGTTTTTGGGAATGACTATAATGAAAGGAGCGCTTGGCCCATTAAGGGAAAATGAGGGCTTTAAGACTTTTCTTTTGATTTTCAGCAAGAATCCTTTCTATGGCATGCTTGCAGGATTGGGCCTTACCGTACTGCTCCAGAGCAGCTCGGCCACTATTGGCCTGCTAATAGCCCTTGGGTCCCAGGGTCTGATGCCCATCGAGGCCGCTATCCCCATTCTGATAGGAGATAATATCGGCACATGCTCTACGGCTTTGATCGCCAGCATAGGAACGACAATAACTGCAAAGAGGACGGCTTTTTCACATCTTATGTTTAATATATTTGGAACCATTATATTTATCCTGCTTCTTTATGTCTTCAGACTCCAGCCCCTGATAGTCAGATTAACCGGAAGCAGCATCCCGCATCAGATAGCTAATATCCATGCTTCCTTTAATATAATAACTACCGTGGTCCTATTTCCCTTTATAGGTTTTTTTGAAAAGATCGTAGTTAAAATATTCCCGGGGAACGACATAATCATCCAGAAAAATGCTCTGCATCTTGACAATCTGCTTATCCAGACTCCTCCTCTTGCAATGGAACAGGTTAAGAAGGAAGTTGTCAGGGTTACAAAGATCGCACATACCATGCTTAGGCTCTCATTTGAAAGACTCGATAAAAGTGATACTGTCCTTGAGGAGAAGATACTCGATAGAGAATCTGCTGTGGATAGCATCACTGAAGATATCATAAGATATCTCACAAAAGTCTCGCAAAAAACGCTTGGCAATAGATTGTCAAATCAATTAACAGATCTGCTTCATGTAGCCTATGATGTGGAAAGAACGGGAGATCATGCCGAAAGCATAATGTACCTCGCCAGGGTCAGGGAGGAAAATAATATGATTTTCAATGCAGTCGAATTGGAGGAATTAGAAAAAACTTTCGATGAAGTCAATTATATGTTTAAGACTCTGGTCGTCGGCATTGAAGATGATAGTATAATCAAATTAAAACAGTGTGAATCAATAGAGATCCAGATCGATGAGATCGTCAAAGTTGCCAGGACCAATCACCTCGCCAGACTCAGGAAAGAGGAATGCGCTCCTCATTCAGGCGTTATTTTTGCAGATATCATCCTCCATCTTGAAAGGATCGGAGATCTTCTTTATGCAATATCAAGAAATTTTATAAACATAAAGGAGTATAAACCTCAGTAACAATATGATTATAGATTCTGATTTTTATGATAAAATAATAGTATAGTCTCCCGGTTATAGGGAAGCTTCCCATATTGATTAGCAAGACCAATATTTGAAAGGGCAAGCAGATGTCAGACGAAAACAAGGTCCAGGAAATATCATTTAATAGTGGTTATATCCCGGTATTAAAGGTAGAAGGTAAGACTCTGCCGGAAGCCTGGGAGAAATCCCTTCTCGCGGTCTGGGAGAACGGGGTATCTATTAAGACTCAATATGACAGGCCGGGCGATCCCCCCAGCCGGGATGCCACAATGATAATGGTGGTGCATGAGCCTTTTTCAGAACCCAGGATACACCGCGCTCTGCCAACAGGATTGGATGAGCTCGAGATCTATCGCCAGGAAGTCGTGCTCGGTGTTCACGATCACTGGATCGGAAGCCACGGCTGGTCATATAGCTATCATGAAAGGTTGTTTGGATATCCTGCAAAAAAGGGTCCTCTCAATCAGATGGATGCTGTTGTCAAGAATCTTGCCGATTGTTTTTATACCCGGAGGGCACAGGCGATCACATGGGTGCCCGAGCTTGATGCAGAACACCATGAACCCCCCTGCCTTCAGAGGATGTGGTTCAGGATACTTGAGGATCCGAAAGAAGGACTTGTCCTCAATATGAACACTCACTGGAGGTCAAGGGATGCATATAAGGCCGCTTTTATGAATATATTCGCCCTGACTGATCTGCAGCGGGATATAGCAGAGAAAGTCGCGTCTGTCATCGGAAAGCCTGTAAAGTCCGGCCGCTATGTAGACATGGTCGACGGTTATCATATATATGGCTCATATTTTAATGAATTCAAAGGATTCTTAAACACTCTGAAGACGAAATCTTTTGACCAGAGGACATATTCTACTTCTTTTGCAGAACCTTTTTTTGAAGAAGCAAGAAAAAAGATAGAGTCCGAAAAGAAATAGCGGTCATCAGGGTAGAAAGGTTTATTGTTTATGGGCAAATATATCACTGATTTATTTGTTTCAGGCTTTTATTTTCCTGAAATATCTTTCTATCAGCTGCTTGCAGGTATCGGTCTGGGCCTGCTCTTTGGGGCCATATGGCATGCAGCATACTGGACCCCGGTGCTGGGTAAACGATCTTCATGGGCCGTGGTATCAATAAGCGCCATTCTTACATGGCTTGCGATTTGTTTTATACAGGTGCCCCTTCAATCATGGACATCACAGGGAATGAACCTCATATGGGGCCAGACGGTCCTTATGCGGTGGATGCTCCTGGCCGCCATACCTCAGGCGCTATATTCAGGGCTGGTCCAGGAAGGAGCCAAGCTTGTACCGGTGGTCTTTGTCTGGTGGAAAAGAAAAACCGGAATGGATCCAAAGACGGGTCTCGTGCTGGGCGCAGCTGCCGGTCTGGGTTTTGGAGTCTTTGAAGCAGTTTGGATACATAATAGTGTGTTTATCTCCGGGTGGAACCTGAGCGCATCGCTCGGGACCACTGGTATCCTCTATGGGCTTCTGCCATTCTGGGAAAGGCTTTTTACAGTCGCATTCCATACTGCTTCAAGCGCAATTGCGGGCTGGGGGCTGGCAAAGGGCAAGGGATGGCAATTCTATTTGATATCATCATTTGCACATGCAATATTAAATTATAGTGTTGTTCTCTACGCTAATAATAACTTTAGCCTGATGCAGGTATTTATATATGTAGCCGTATTATCACTTATTACCACAGCTGCGGCCCTGTGGCTCAGATATAGAAAAGATTGAAATAATTCATATGCTTTATGCCATTTTATATTAGTCCAATATTTGACTTCTGAGAGGAGAAGATCGCCAATGGATCCGAGAATAAAAAAACTTGCAGATATACTTGTGAATTATTCATGCAGGGTAAAGAAAAATGAAAATGTATTGATCCAGTGCTATGGGATGACTGCTCTTCCCCTCGTAAGATCCCTTATAAGGGAAGTCTACTCATTAGGAGCTTTGCCATTTGTCACTTTAAAGGATGACACTGTACAGAGAGAATTGATCGCGGGATGCAGGGAGGACCAGCTTGAGCTCATGACCAGACATGATATGGTCCAGATGAAAGACATTGATGCCTTTATAGGGATAAGGGCACATGACAATGTCAATGAACTTGGTGATCTTCCTTCGGATAAGATGAATTCCTATATGCGGGATTACAGCAGCATAGTAGCTGATGAAAGAGTTAATAATACGAATTGGGTGGTCCTCAGATGGCCGAATAATTCAATGGCACAGCTTGCAAATACCAGTCTGGAGGCTTTTGAAGACTTCTACTTTGATGTCTGCACCGTTGATTATTCAAAGATGTCGAAAGCTATGGACAGTCTGGTAGAGCTGATGGATAGAACAGATAAGGTCCGGGTAAAAGGTCCGGGGACAGATCTCTCATTTTCAATAAAGGATATCCCCGCCATAAAGGCTTCGGGAGGGAGAAATATTCCTGACGGTGAAGTTTTTACCGCTCCTGTAAGAGACTCTGTGGAAGGCGATCTGACCTTCAACACT
>CBEVGD010000045.1:0-13554 GCA_965549355.1 uncultured bacterium
CTAGCTCGGGGCTCAAGCTATAATTTTCTTTAGTAAGTATTTTTCTTAAGCATTTTTCAGTGACTCTATTACTTAATGGATCAAACATAATTATTTATTGTTTATTTGATGCTAATTGAAAATTGCTCTACTTAAAAAGTAATATTGAAATTCTATCATTTTAAAATTCCTTTGTGAATTTATTATATAGCTATATAATATTGTTTAATAATATATTTGATTATTGTAGAATCTAACTACTATGAAATAATAATTATGTCCTGATATAGCCCCGAACATTATTATTCTACATAATTTAGAATTTTAAGGAGGAGCAATGGATAAGAAATCAATAAAGATTAAAGACTTAAAAAAAAGTGAATTTGATGAATTTGTAAAAAAGGGCGGAATACACTTAAGGGAAGCTCGGCTAATTCCAATCATAAAACCTGGTGATGAGATGGCACTGGCTTCAGTAATTCTCTCATCTATAAGATTAATAAAAGAGTTTCGAAGGATGATATTTACAGATACTAAAATATCGAAGGGTGGTCGCATCTTTGTATATAATGAAGTAGTATTTTCACAGTTTCCCGATTCAAGAGTTGACGGCTTACTGCTTACAGTAAGAGGTGATGTAATAAAAGATGCTGTTATATTTGAAATGAAGAATGGAACAAATGAATTAGATCAGCCCCAGATAGAACGCTATCATAAGATTGCAAAATCCTATAATATCCCCAAACTGATAACAGTATCTAATCAATTTGTATCTGAGCCTACCCAGTGTCCGGTAAATATTAAGTCTTCCAAGCAGGTTCAACTGTATCATTTCTCATGGTCCTACCTTTTGACTCTGGCTCATATACTGCTATTTGATAATGAATTAAATATCAAAGACAAGGACCAGGTTGAAATAATGAGGGAGGTAGTCAGCTATTTAGAAAATGATAAATCAGGAGTTTGTGGATTTCGTCTAATGAAGTCTGGCTGGAAAGAAGTAGTAGAAAAGATTAATTCCGGTATTAGGCTTAAGTCAAGTGACTCTGACTTACATGAAGCAGTCATTAGCTGGCAGCAAGAGGAAAAAGATCTGGCACTAATTTTAAGTAGAAATTTAGGCGTGTTTGTGAGCTCAGGCGAATCTAAATACAGAGGGAACCTGAGAGCCAGATTAGATGATGACAAGAAAAGACTAATTGATAAGAGTTTGCTCACTTCTAACCTCCGGGTAAGGGGTGCTGTTTCGGATATTAAAATAGCAGTATTGTTTGAAAAGCGAATAGTAGAAATGTCTGCAACAATAAAAGCGCCGCAAGATAAAAAATTAAAAGGGCAGTTAAACTGGATGAAACGTCAACTTGAAACTTGTAGAAAGAAAAATAAAGAAAAATTTCAGAAAATTCAGGATGATATTCTTGTTGAGATCGCGCTGAAAAATACAGGAATAAAAGAAAGAGTAAATATGGATGCATTAGATGATATTTATGGTGAAATTAAAGATAGGGAAATAAGAGAATTCAGAGTTTTATACATAAAAAATTTTGGCAAGAAATTTTCCAGCTGCAAAAAGTTTGTTGAGATAATAGAAGATATGCTAATTAATTATTATAGTGGAATTATTCAGTTTTTATTTAATTGGGCAGAACCAGCTCCAAAAATAGTAGAAAAGGGTAGGACTGAAAATACTGAGGTGGAGAATAAGAAGGTTAGAAAATAATAATTAGCAATTCCTTGTGTATATATTTTATATGAATGTCAGCGAAGAGCTTGCTGCCGGCAGTCTCTATTTATGGAGTGAAGGCAGCTGAGTCCGATCTTCTAACTTGCTTTTGTTATTAGTCGTGGAAATGGCTTTACTGTTTTTAAAGCATTATAAATATCGACAGCCTGCTGTGCATTTAGCCAAAACTGCGGTGAAGTATTTAGAGCAGAAGCTAATTTTACTGCCATTTCTGCAGTAACTGAGGTGCGATTATTCACTATCCGGTTAATCACCTTTATATCACAGCCAATATGGCCGGCAAGTCTCCTCTGACTTATCCCTAACTCTGATAGAAACTCTTCCCGGAGTATTTCTCCCGGTGTAGTAGGTTTTCTTTTTATATCAAACATTTATATCCTTTCATTTACTGGTGGTAGTCGGCAATGGATACATCTTCTGCTCCATAATCTGACCATTTAAAAATTATTCTCCATTGGTCATTTATTCTAAAATAAATTCCTCACTTCTGCAAAGGAGGCCATTGCAGGCGTTTTCTTTTTCACTTGAGGCGACAACTGCATTGGCATATAGTGCAGGTGAGATATTTTGCTCTTGTAAACTTTACAAAAAGTGGTATTATAGATATAAATGTAAAGTTATAAAAAGAGAGGTGTTTTTATGCAGGCGGATAAAGTGTCTGCAAATCTTAAAAGAATTCGAGAAGTCAAAGAAATGACTATGCAGGAAGCAGCGAATGCTGCTGGCATAAGCAGAATGGCTTATCATAATATTGAGAAGGGGATAGCAAAACCCCGTGTTGGCAATCTTCAGAAACTTGCCAATGCTTTAGATGTGAAAGTTTTTGATCTGGTAAGATCTGTCCCTGAATTGCACAGTGTTAGATTTCGTGCTCTTAAATGGAAAACTAAAAGATCCCGATTATTGCGTGAGGAGATAAAAAGTGAAACTGCTTTATGGATGAGAGATTTTAATGATTTGGAAAACATGCTCCCCGGCGAGAAACATAAAAAATCATGTATTAAAAACAAGAAATATAATATGCAAGAATTGTCGCCGGAAGAAGCAGCGGGAAAAGCAAGGGAATGTTTAAAACTAAAAGAAGATGAAGTGATAACTGATATATGCGGGCTTGTTGAATCCGCCGGGATTAAATTACATTTCATGAGTATAGAGTTGGACAACTTCTTTGGCTTCTCTGTTGATGATAAGGACCTGGGTGCTGCCATTGTTGTTAATAGTCATGATTCTATTCCTACCGAAAGAAAAATATTTACCATAGCTCATGAATTAGGTCATATTATAATGCATCCCGGTTCCTTTAATGATGAGGATGAAGAGATAAATGTTCAAGAAGATGAAGCGAATATATTCGCAAGTCATTTTATAATGCCTCGAATAGCTTTTCATAAAAGGTTAAATGAGGTTAAGGGATTAAATTTCGTTGATGTGATACTGCACATTAAGAGAGTTTTCAAGGTTAGTTATAAAACCGTTATATACAGACTTATTGAAGAGGAAATTGCTGATTCAAGAATGTGGCAAATGTTTTGTTATAGGTATAAACAAAAGAAGAGCTTTGATTTCAGTGGACACAAAGAACCGGAGCCGCTGGCAGCCATTGATTGCATAGAGGATCGTTTGAATCGTCTTGTTCGTGAAGCGTATGAAAAAGAACTGATCTCGATATCACGTGCTGCCGAAATCCTGGGAAAAAGCATCATTGAGATGAGAGAACTGGTTAATGGATGGATGGCGGTTAAATGAATCGAGTTGTTATCTGTGATGCGAATATCTTAATAGATTATGCTATGGCCAATAAGAAGATAATTGGTCTTATAATAAAGCATCTATATAAGATAAGGGTTCCATTGCCGGTATGGGAAGAAGTTAATGATCTTTCTGATGAGGAAGCAGCAATATTAGGGATAGATATTATAGAGCCCAGCATAGCTCAAGTTTACGAAGCAGCCAATATGTATGGTGGTGGTCTGTCTGATGAAGATCATATGTGTTTCATTATAGCAAGAGATGAAAAAGCGATATGTGCTACAAATGAGAAACCGTTGAGACGAAAGTGCGAGGATAGTGGTATCAAAGTTTTGTGGGGGCTTGAAATGATGGCTCAATTGTGTGAAGCCGGGAAAATAACTGCTAGTTCAGCGGAAAAAGTAGCGCGTAAAATCGCAGCGGAAAATATAACAATTACAGAGGGTATAATAAACCGCTTCACAGAACGTATAGCTAAGAAAGGAGGTTGAAATGGGAAAGAAAACGACTAATTTTAACAAAACAGGTATTGGTAAACTGCCTAATGATAAACCGGTTCTATATAAGATCCAGACAATGTCTGGGAGTACTAATTATGCCGGTATCGCTAAAAAAGGGAGAGTTCAAGATAGGCTTAGCGAACATCTTGGCAATATTCCCGGGGCGAAAGTTCAAATAGAGCAATTTAGCAGTATAAGGGATGCTGCAAAAAAAGAAAGTAATGTAATAGGTCGAAGTAAACCAAAATATAATAAGTCTGGAATCTGATAGTAATTCGTATTGATATTAGTTGAAAAGTATATGCCTATTGTGGGCCCATGATCCGAATGGAATTAATCAGGTTGGATGCATATATGCAGCACAGGGTTTTGAATTTGATCATATAGGTGTAATTATTGGTAATGATCTGAGGTATGATTTTCTTTCTTACATTTATGTAATTCTAATGGTTAAAAGAAATACGAAAAGAGATTGTAAAGTATGATAAGAATGAGAGATGATTTGGAGGATATATGCTCGGAGCAATTACAGGAGATATAATAGGCTCTGTCTATGAATTTAATAATATTAAGTCTACTGACTTTCCACTGTTTTGCGACAGATCAGACTTTACAGATGACACGGTCCTGACTATTGCAACCGCAGACTGCATATTAAATAATGGCAAATACCCTGATCTTTATAAGAAATACTTCAGAGCATATCCTGACAGGGGATATGGGGGTAATTTTATCAACTGGGGTAGTTCTGAAAGCTTAAACCCATATAATAGCTATGGAAACGGATCTGCCATGAGAGTAAGTCCTGTAGGATTTGCCTATGACACAATAGATGAAGTACTTGGAGAAGCTGAGAGAAGTGCATCGTCTACACATAATCATCCGGAAGGTATAAAGGGAGCACAGGCTGTGGCGTCCTGTATATACCTGACAAGAAAGGGCAGTAAAAAAGAAGAAATAAAAGAGTATGTGATCAGTAGCTTTGACTATGACTTAAATGACACCCTGGACAATATTAGAGTAGATTACAGGTTTAATGAGACCTGTCAGGGGAGCGTACCGCAGGCTATAATAGCTTTTTTAGAATCTAATGATTTTGAAGATGCGATAAGAAAAGCTATATCAATAGGCGGTGACAGCGATACGATCGCATGTATTACCGGAGGGATAGCAGAGGCATATTATGGCGGGGTCCCTGAGGATATAAGGTCAGAAGCAATGGCAAGATTGGATGAAGATATGCTTGAGATCATATCTGAATTCTATGATAAATTTATTTGAAATGTCAGATACGTATTTCAGCCGCATCCGGACACCCTGTCGGGGTGAATGGAAAATATGCGAAAACAGTTTTAAAGGAACTAAAGAAGTTATAAAGTGTATGGGCTCAATGAGCACAATACAACATAAAAAACTTGTAATGTAACACTATTAATGTTATATTGAAAATTAAAAATGTTACATTAAAGGATTGATAATTATGCAAAATGATATAATAGCTTATTTAAAATCTACAATAGATGAAAATGTGGAAATTAAAGAGTATGCAAATATTGAAAATGTTCCAATATATCTCAGGGAAGCATTTAACTTCTATCAGGGCAAATTTCTTGATAATAGTGTTGTTTTAATTGAACCGAAAATTAACAATATTACATTGCCGACATTAAGGAAAAGGTTAGAATCAATTAAGGAGCATATAGATGACCATATAATAATTTTATACGATAGCTTATCAGATTATCAGCGTAAAAAACTTATTAATGAAAGAATTGCATACATTATTGTAAATAAGCAGATGTATCTGCCATTCATTGTTCTTGATCTGCATGAATCAAATAAAACAAAAAAAAATAATAAAGTTGGTAGGTTCAGCACTTCAGGCCAGGTAGTATATTTATACCTATTGTATAATAACAGGGATATAACTATTGATGAACTTTCAAAGATACTAAAGCGTACGAAAATGACAGCATCCAGAGCATTGGATGAGTTATATAATATAAAACTGGTTACTTATGAAATAAAAGGTAAAACAGGCCGCAAGAGGTATTATAGGCGGATTGACGACCCCCAATACTTTAAAATAGGTTACCCATATCTTAAGTCACCGGTACTGGATAAGATAGATATATATAGATATTTAGATATTTCGGGAGCCTTCAAAGCTGGTTTGAGTGCATTATCGGAAAAATCCATGATAAATGAACCAAAACATAAAATTAGGGCAATAACGAAGACGATGAAAAAAAACATAAAGCCATCATATAATTTCTTTATGAATAATAATGAAAAGTATGAGAAAGATCCTGTAATGCAAATAGAGGTATGGTCATATGACCCTGGAATATTATCCAAAACAGGATCAGTTGACATTGTGTCCTTGAAGCTTTCGCTTGCAAATGAAAAAGATGAAAGAATCCAAATGGAAATAGATAATTTAATGAGGGAGAATGCGTGGTACGGGGGATAGACATATATAAGGAATACTTCTCAGATTATTCGGACCACTATGTAATAATCGGCGGTACAGATATACCCAGTTTGTCTGCAATATTATTAGATAAAGCATATTATGATTTACTTTCAGAAGGCAGCATTATTATTGACGGTGTATCGGTGCTAAGGGAAGAATATCTAATATTATATAAGATTAAGGCATGGCTGGACTTATGTGGCAGAAAAGAAATTGGTGAACATATTGATAGCAAAAATATCAAGAAACATAAAAATGATGTATTTAAACTTCTATCAATAGTGTCACCCACAAAAAGAATAACTGTTAATGAAACAATAATTATTGATATAGACAAGTTTTTAGAGCTTGTAAAAAATGAACCCGTAGCAATGAAAGATATAGGTATAACCATGATTGATTTTAGCCAGGCACTTAGGATGATTGGCGAGATCTATATAGGGAAAAAATAATGATATCATTCAAAAAGAAATCTGATGTGAATATTCCGATCGTATTCTAAAACCATTCCGGCTGCATCCGGACACCCTGTCAAAGTATCTATTCATTGCAAGAAGAAGTTATCAAGCATAAAGCGATCGCAGCGTTTTATAGGTTGGACATGTGTTTATGCTATACAAAAAACGATACACAATTAGAATTATTTGTGGTTTGAATTAGGAATATTCAGGTATTGGTGTGAGTCTTGTTGCTGAAATCAAGAACACAAAAACTCCAGTTGGAATTGATTTAAGTATAGGCGATGTAGTCGTACCAAAACAGGAGAAACTGATGGCGCATTATTGCAAAAAGCAATCAAAAAAACTTTTGTCAATCGTGAACGTTTGTATTCAATTGACTTATTCAATCAAGTCATGTCCTTTGGAAGTGATGATGTGATGGTAAAAAAATGGCAAGCTTTTTTAAATAAATTGAAAGTTGAGAAGGTAGTTTTTGATAATGTTTTAGAAACTATGAATGCTTTTCTGGGAGAGCTATATAAAACGATAATTAACAATACAGAATTTAACAAACAATGGAGTTCTGCTATCAATTCGTGGAAATAATGAAGAAAGATACTTATGACTATTGAAAAATACATAGAGAGCCTTACATTTCAAAAAATGAATGTCGGAAAGTAAATCTTTTTAAATCTCTCTTTTTCCTTCTTTCTGAACTGTCAAATTAATTTCTCACTTTTGTAAAGTGGGCCATTGAAGGCGTTTTCTTCTTCACTAGAGGCGACATCTATACTGACACATAGGGCTGTGACCTTATCCATTCTTTAGTCCGGTTTTTAAGTTGTGCTCACTAATGTCACATGTAATAATAGCCTCACTATTATCACATAGCAAAATAGTGAGCTTATAGCTTTTTTATCTTAAAATGAATTAAGGATCTTTATGGAAATTAGAGAAAAAAAGATATAAAAAAATTTCTGGAGATAAAAAACGAAAATGCTTTTGCAAGGCTTATTACATTACTTTCATCATCAAGCGGCAATTTAATAAATATGGATGAGATCTCAAATACGTTATCAATCCATAAGACAACTCTGGATAATTATTTTTATTATCTTGAGCAGACTTTTATAATTGACAGAATACGTCCATTTTTTAAAAATGCCAGAAAAGAAATCATTAAAAGCCCTAAAGTATATTTTAATGATATTGGATTTAGAAATTTTGCTATTAGTAATTTTAATGAGCTTGATATAAGAGAGGATAAGGGTTTTGTGTTTGAAAATTTTGTATATCTGGTATTGAAGGAAAAACTTTCAAACAGTGATAAAATTAATTTCTGGAGAACCAGAGCCGGCGCAGAAGTTGATTTTATTATTTCAAAAGATTTAAAGCCTGTACCGGTCGAAGTAAAGGCAAAATATCTTAAAAAACCTAAAATCACCAGATCAATGAGAAGTTTTATAGATACTTATAAGCCTGAAAAAGGATATATGATAAATTTCGATCTTGATGATGAAATCAAGATAGGAGGTTGTATTATAAGATTTGTCAGCGCCAGGAGATTTGCAGAAGATATTGATACTATTTTATAAAGAATGGGACTATTAGCTGGTTTCTATGTTTTTATCTAGCATATTAATTGCATAATCAAATAGGACAATATTGCAAAAGAAATTACCCAATATTGCAAAGAAAATTCCCCGATTTTGCAAAGTAGGCCGTTGCAGGTGTTAAACTGTGATAATTATCTTGATTTTCTGACTTAGGAGACTCAATAAACTGTTTGGGGATCTATCACCATGGCTGCAGTCATAAATAACTGATTTTATATAGATCAACCGTCCTGAGAGGTATTCCGCAGATCAACAGCTGCAAGAAAATCCTTTGGATTTAAAATTTTGATCTCTTTGAATTGTATTAGCCTGAGGAGATGTTTGCCGCCGGAAATAATATAAGCGGCATCTGCTGCTGATGCACATTCCAGAAATTTATTATCATCCGGATCATCACAGAGGCTATCAAGGGAAGGTGTATTGGGGAAAAACAGCATATTTACTTTTTTCTTAAATAAATTAACCAATTCTTCAAATTCAGGCTCACTGGAAAGTCCCAGCCTGGCCAGTACTTCCATATATTCTTGCAGGATCTCTTTGTTCGTGCATATGGTAATTTCTTCTTTTTTCCAGAGATCGATTATTTTTTTGGGGTTTCCCTTTTGATTTAAAAAGGAAGAGATAAAGACATTAGTATCTATAACCACTTTCAATTATTCTTCCTGACCTTAATAATAGCCTTTTCGATATCTTTTTCAGAGATATTTTTAGCTTCAAGCTTGATAGATATCCTATCCCAGAGATCATCTACTATTGAAGAGAGATCATTTTCAGCAATATATTCTGCTATTAGCTCCCTTACTTTACTACTTGCGGATTTTCCTTCGATTCTGGATATTTTATAAAATTTATCTTTGGTTTCCTTATCGATCCTGAAAATAATCTTGTTTTCCATATTATCCCAACTTGTATATATTGTATATACATATTATACAATACCACTACAGAAATCAAGTATTTTATTAAGCAGAGCCTATTCCTGGAAATTTTTTCTAATATTAAATGAGGGCACTTCATATTTCAATTGCTGCCGGCGGCCCATTACTCAAATCGCACAGGTATTTCCAGCTGTGCATCCTGTTCCCGGATATCAGAGGGATTATTCTTCTCCAGAATAAGAATGCCGGTTGCGGTTTCCGGCTCATCAAGTTCGATATTGGCCGTAAACGGGATAAAATCCTCAGTCATCCATTCCTCTTCTGTTATGGCATAATGGAGGGCCAATACTTTTCCATTTGAGTCAAGCAAGATGACAGAGAAAGTTGCTTCAAAAAACCAGGTACCTCTTGCTTCTCCCGTAATAATAAGGGGATTGGTAATAAGCTGATCCGGCACAGGATCCGTAACTATGATTTGGTCTGAAAGACCATCTGTTTTATTGTTCTCCTCTTTATCTGACACGTCTTCCTCTGCATCATCTCTACCGGTTTCTTCACTCACTTTGTTGTTTGTATCCTGTTTTTCACTAGCAGCGGCGGTAGTCTCATCAGATGTGGTCTGAAGCTGATCGAGAATAATGCAGGAATTGAATATAAGGACAAATATAATGGCAATAAATAAATAGGGTATTACTTTTATTTTCATAAAACTTCCCTTAATATGATTTTAACTATTATACTATATATGATATCAATAATCTCCCATTTTTCAGTGTTTTCCTCTTCGCCAGAGGCGACGACTATATTGGCACATAGGGTAGCCCCTTATCTATCTATTGACTTTCCGATTTACTGTATTACAATAAATACGTATTACTGAATTATGTTATAAGGAGATGTTTAGATTTGGCTGAACAGCAAAAAACGATGAGTAAAATTGTAAAACCATTATCAAGGGGACAGATCACCATTCCGGTAGAGTTTCGAAGAAAGCTCAAAATAGGGAGTGATACGTTCTTAAGCCTCACACTTAAGGGAAACAAGATCGAGATAACACCTGCAATACTGCGGAAAATGGATGAGGAAGACCTAAGGGGGTATACTGATAGTGAAATTTCCGGGTTCTTAAAGGAAGATAAAATAAGCCAGAGTACAGCCAGGACTATAAGGAAACTTCTTGCTGAGGGAAATTTATAATATGGCACCAAAGAAAAAAGTCCTCATAGATGCCTCAGTCTTTATTGCAGCCTCAGGCTCTATAAGCGGTGGATCTGCATTGATTTTAGAGGTATGCAAAGGCAAGTTCTTTACGGCCGTTACAACACGCAAAATACTTAAGGAAGCCCAAAAAAACATCAGGAAAAAACTACCTTCTGAATCCCTGTTATATTTTTACAGGGAGATGGGCTGTCTTAAACCTAAAATTGTTGACACCCCGCAGGATTTAAGTAAATATGATAATATCATAAGCGCTAAAGACCAGCATGTGCTGGCAAGCGCCGTAAACTGCAGAGCTTCTTTTTTAATTACTCTTGATCGGAAACATTTTTTTACAGAGGAGATAAAAAACGCAAAGCTTCCAGTAACCATAATGACTCCAAAAGAATTTCTGGAGCTTATAAGAGAAAGAAAATTATTATAAAATGGAGACTAAAAAGCATAAAGTCAGAAACATGGGAATTTATTTTTTGCTCAAAACCGTGAATTATGCTGTATTTTTGTAAATTTTCACGGTTATATTGACAAAAGCGTGAAAATTCATTGATAGAAAAATGTATTATGAGGCATTTGAGGAATTTGGCGAAAAAGGCGTGTGGAAGATCGGGGCAAATCAGCAATGAGTAAAAGAAAAAATCCTTTATTATAAAGGTTTGCTTATTGAAATTATAACTTGCTCTACTCATCGATATAGGTTATATTATAACCACAATGAAATATAAAGTCCGGGTCAAAAAGAAGGTTGCCTATGGTCTAAAGAAACTGCCTGCGGATGTTCAAAAGCTTTTCTTCTTATTGACCGCGGATCTTCAGGCAGATGGTCCGATTCAGAAGAGTTGGCGAAACTTCTCGCCTCTTGAGGGGAATCGATACCATTGCCATTTGAGTTACAGATATGTTGCATACTGGACATGCAAAAAAAATGAAATAGTAATTGAGGTATATTATGTTGGTTCTCGTGAAAAAGCCCCATATTGAGATCTCGATTCATGGTGAGCATTCCCACGAATTGCTCGACTGGATCAAAAAGAAGTACGATATTGCCATCCTGACCGATGAATCTGAAGATGAGTTCGTATCCATTGAGAGCACTAAGTACTGGCAGGAGATGGAAAAGAACCGCATCGGAAATCTACTTGCAGGTGCCCGGCTGAAGGCAGGGCTGACTCAGGCACAGTTAGCCAAAAAACTAAGTGTTCGTCAGAATATGGTTAGCGACTACGAGCATGGGCGACGAAACTTTTCCGATGCCATGGCTAAACGCCTCAGCAAAACGCTCAAAGTAAAGGAAGAACATCTGAAGTACGAAAGCGAACAAATGAATCTGCGTGACAAAAAATAACTGGAATTTCATCTTCATACATTTTTGACAGAACAAAGGGCCATAGAGATATTATAGTAATAGCTACCGGCTCTTCAGCACTTCAGATCAATATGATAGCTGATCTTGGAAGAAGATCCGATGGCTGAAGGAGGCGCAGACTTTGTGCTGACTTCAAAAGATGGAAGCAGTATTATTACTGATATTTAAGTTCATCTGATATTACGCTTTGAAGCTTTTTATCAAGTGTCCAAACAATAAGGTCATTATTGATAGCTGCCGTTATTATCACACTGTCAATCAGACCGACACCTTTTGAGATCAATTTATTTTTTCCTGAGTATATCCCCGCATTGATCCAGATGCCGGCATCTTCTATTTTTGGAAGATATTGCCAGTATGAAAGTATTATCTTCCTTTCCCTTTCGGATTTTGCACCCTGCAGGAGTTCTCCAAAAATACATCCCAGTGCTATAGCATTATTCTTTTCCAATAAAACTTGCATATATGGGAAGACCTTTGGGTTCTTCTTTAAGAATTCTATCCATATGCTGGTGTCGACAATTATCTTCTTCCTGTAGCTTGCTTTCATCTTCTGCTGATCTCCCTTGCTCTTTCAGCAGAGAAATCGGCATCAAACTCCAGAGGTTCTTCCCTTATTATCTGATTCAATTCTTTCACTTTTTTTAAAGCCAGCCACTCTTTGAGGGCAATGGTGACAGATTCGGTGATATTCTTACCCTGTGTAAGCTTTTTTACCTCTTTAATAAGTTCATCTGATATTATTGCCGTAACTTTCATATGATTTAGTATACGATTTCTAATCGTATAATGCAATACAATTGCAGAATTGCTGCCGGCGGCCTCTATTTATAGAGTGAAAGCACAGTTATACCTGCCGACCTGCATGCGGCAATGCCAAAAAGGCTGGGACCGGTACCTTTCTGGCGTTCAGACAGGGCTGCATGGACATGGCATCAGTCAATTGCTGAAATAACAAGTGATTCATGGCAGATTACAATGGATACTAGTCTAAAGGCTTGCCTTTTTTAATAACAGCTGAAGCATATCGCGCTTATGTAAATAGAAGAATTCCCTGAAGGATTTAAACCAATAATTTTTCCAATCAGCAATTCAGGTATTGATTATAAGATTTTTAATTGTATATTACGGCAACATCCGGACGCCCAGAGATCATCCACTATTGAAGAGAGATCATTTTCAGCAATATATTCCACTATTAGCTCCCTTGCTTTAGTACTTGCGGATTATGCTGCTCCAAAATAACATATCCATATAATTTCTAGAATTTGAATTATCAGTATTGAAGTGTATAATAATATGTCAATATTTAATAATACTTTTACATAAATCTTTGGTAAATAATCTCTACATATTATTATGAATATAGAAGCAATACCATTAGTGATCCCGCTACTAATGGGCACAGTCTTATCTCTTATAGCAATTTTTGGTTTATTGATTAAGAAATCTATAGCATGCTATAAAATAGGTGCAATTCTTTTTTTTGGATTCTTTATCTGGATGATATCTTACTGTCTGGAACTTTTAAGCAGAGATCTTTCGTTTAAAATTTTGATGAGCAAAATCGAGTATATCGGTATCATAATAG
>CBEVGD010000046.1:0-13542 GCA_965549355.1 uncultured bacterium
CTGTGCATAGAAATTTAGCAATATCATCATCTAATTCTATTAGTATCATTTCTATCCTTTCTTCTTTTTAAATAAGAGAAAGCCTTCAACAATTGCAATATCAATAATATACTAATTTATTGTATAAATTAGTATATTACAGATAATAGAATTTCTAAAGAAATATTTTAAATCTTTTTTATTTTTTAATAGGAAAAATAGCAAGGTCTCTACTATTGCCAATTTTATAATTAAAGATCCAATATCAACCTTTTTATTTAAAACAGGTAAGAATTAATAATTAAAATTATTAATTGGAACATAGAATGACTATCTGTTAAAATAATAAAAAATTTTATACTGAAATTATCAAGCATAGAATAAATATTAGATAGGAATCAGATGAACAGCCACATTATCAAATCAAATGGTAATATCGAAAAATTTAATTCGGACAAGATCATAAATTCTCTTATAAAGTCCGGCTGCAGCAGAAAACAGTCAGAAAAGGCTCTTGAGTATATAAAAGCTAAGATCCATGATGGTATGAGTACTGATGATATCCATCAGATGGCGCTCAAACATCTGGGCGAAGTGGAACATAAGCTGGCACTTAAATACTCCCTTAAAAAAGCTATGATGGGGATGGGCCCGCATGGCCATATCTTCGAACAGTATATAGCAAAGATCCTCTCAAAATATGGCTACCATACTGATGTCTGCCAGATACTCAAGGGCTGCTGCGTCGATCATGAAGTCGATGTCGTAGCCAAAAAGGATAATCTGGTCTTTTTTATTGAATGTAAATACCATAATCACCGGGGTACCTATTCAGATGTAAAGACTGCTCTTTATATCCATGCAAGGTTTATCGATATAGAGAAAGCCATCAGAAAAAAATCCGATGGAAAGAACCACTATCACGGCTGGCTCGTTACAAATACAAAGTGCACCGGGGATGCTGTAAAATATGCATCATGTGTAAAGCTAAAAATAATGGCATGGCAGTATCCGGAAACAAAAAACCTGCAGTACTATATTGAAAAAAAGAAACTGTATCCTGTAAGCATCCTTACCAGTATTAAGAAGAAACAGAAAGAAGTGCTTTTTGATTCAGGTATTTTGCTTGTTCAGGAGCTTATAGCTATGGATGCAGAGGGTATTATGCGCATTCTTTCCATTGACAGATCAACTACTTTAAAAATATTAAATGAGATAGACCTTCTTTTAAATTAAAATATCCTGCTGCGCTGGGAGCCTGTCCAAGAACCGGGCTCCTATACCTTAAGGAAAGGTCATTGTTATTTATCTATGGCAGTTTTTTTACCGGCAATTCTACTATTAAGCTCACAAAATTTTAGAAGCTCATCATCATCAAGCACGTCAAAAATCGGAGAGATCTTATTCATGCCCCTTCTAAATTGACTGATCGATTTTTTTAATAGGGCGATCTTCAACACCCTTCTGTCTGTCTTGCTCCTCTTTCTGGAAAGAAGGCCCTTGTTTACAAGACCATCCACTATCTGGGTAGCAGCACTGCTGGTTATATCAAGCAGCTCTGCAAGGTCCTTAATATTTATACTCTTATTCTTTCTTACAAGATTGAGGACGAGCCACTGGGAATAGGTTAATTGCATCTCATCAAATGATAGATTCAGCTCAGAAGCTATCTTCTGTTTTATAGCATAGAAATTCTCAAATATAGTCTCTATGAGTCTTCTTCTATTTTCCATTTTTATCACGGTCCTATTCATGTCTGAGGGCGTCTATTGGATTTAATCTAGCTGCCCTCATCGCCGGATAGATACCAAAGAAGAGTCCCACGACTGTTGAGAAGCTCAATGCCATAACAATAGGGAAAGTAGTTATGCTTGTCTCAAGCACAGTAAAATTATTCAGTATTATAGATATTAGTATTGCAAATAGGACCCCTATAATACCACCGGTTATGCTGAGCACTATGCTTTCAATTAAAAACTGGATCAGGATATCACGGTTTTTAGCTCCTACTGCTTTACGTATGCCTATCTCTCTCGTCCTTTCAGTCACCGATACCAGCATGATGTTCATTATGCCTATGCCTCCGACAAGAAGCGATATACTTGCTATTCCTGCTATGACCACAGTAAAGATATTAGTTATGGTACTTAAGACATCCAATATCTGCGTCTGATTTCTGACCCTGAAGTCATTTCTTTCTCCGACCCTTATATTTCTGCTTCTCTTCAGGATACCTTCAATTTCTTCAGTTGCCTCCTCTATCACTTCCTCGGAAATACTCTGGGCCAGTATCATATCATATGTACCGGATCCATATAGCTTTGTTTGTGCCGTGGTAACCGGTATAGAAACAAAATTATCCTGGTCATTTCCAAAGGTATCCGTACCTCTTGCTTCCAGGGTCCCTATTACCTTGAAGTTTTGTCCATTAAGCTTTATTATCTTGCCGATCGGGTCTATATTATTAAATATTTTTTTTATGACTGTCTGCCCTATCACTGCTACATTTGCAGAACCAGAGACATCGCCTCTGCTATAGAACTTGCCCTTTTCTATTTCCATATTATACAGTTCCATTCCATTCTCTGTTGTAGCAAAGATCTGTGGCTGGGTGTTACGGTTTAAATATGATACTACAGCCGCACCGACTACCACCGGGCCCACTTCTGTAACAAGTTCTGCATCCCTTTCAATGGCTCTGACATCATCTATTCCCAGTTCTGCTGTATCTCCTGCAAACATCATCTGCTGACCCATCATCTGATCCTCTTCTTCCGGATTGCCGGGCTGTATTATGATCAGGTTCGAACCTATGTCCTGAACGCTGCTGATAACCGATTCCTGTGCCCCGGTTCCTATTGAAAGCATTGCCACAACTGATCCCACTCCTATTATTATTCCCAGCATAGTCAAAAAGGATCTTGTCTTATTTAAAAACAGGGAATTAAAAGCAATTTTTATGTTTTCTGTAAATCTCCTCATATTTTATCATCCAATTTGGGCATTTTCTTTAGCATTTCTTTGGCACTTAACTGTTCCCTTACATCTTCCTGGCCGCTTATTATTCCGTCTTTGATATATATTACCCTCTGCGTATGTCTTGCTATATCCATTTCATGGGTAACTATTATTATTGTCTTGCCCTCACTTTCAAGCCTCTGGAATATTTCCATTATTTCCTCGCCCGTCCGGGAATCAAGATTCCCGGTGGGTTCATCGGCAAGTATGATCGAAGGATTATTTACCAGTGCCCTGGCAATAGCAACTCTCTGTTTCTGGCCCCCTGATAATTCATTAGGCCTGTGCCTTATCCAATTAGTCAGGCCCACAGACTCTATTGCATCCAGTATCTTCTTCTTCTTATTCCTGACCCTCTCCTTAGTATAAATAAGCGGCAGCTCTACATTACCAAATACATTTGCCCTGGATAGGAGATTGAATGTCTGAAATACAAAACCTACCTTTTTGTTTCTGATAGCAGCAAGCTCATTATCATTAAGCCTCCCTACATCTACCATATCAAGCATATAGCTTCCTGAGGTCGGTATATCAAGGGCCCCAATGATGTTCATAAGAGTCGATTTCCCGGAACCGGAAGGACCCATTACCGCAACAAACTCCCCGGTTTTTATTTCAAGATCAATACCCTGTAAAGCCGGTATGGCGATCTTTCCGATCCTGTAGATCTTTTTCATTTCTCTTATCTGGATTGTCAGGTCATTCTGGTTCATTTACATTTCCTATAAGTCTTCTACTATCAATTTACTGTTCGAGTCCGGATACTATGACTATATCTCCTTCTGAGAGCCCTGATCTTATCTCGATAAAATCATAATTAAATATCCCTGCCTCTATTTCCGTTCTTTCAATACTTTCGTCCTCCAAAAGAATATCCACATACTGTCTGCCGTCTTCTTCGCGTATTGATTGGATCGGTATATGAACCACACTCTCAAGATTTGAAGTTATTATGTCAAGGCTTGCCGACAGGCCGTGGAAAAGTTTTATCCCGTCCTGGACATCCGGCTTCACGGTTATTTTATATGATACTACTCCGCCTATATTGGTCGATACCGGAGATATCTCTATTATCTCACCATTTAACTCATCAAGATAATATGCATCCAGGCCGATTGTTACTTGCTGGCCGGTATCCATATTGATTATATCTGTTTCGTTTACTTCAGATATTATAATAAATTCGCTGCTGGCGATCTCTATTGCAGGTATTCCGGGTCCTGCATATTCCCCGGTTTTATATGCAGAAGAGATCACAATACCATCATAAGGCGCATATATTATATGATTATCACTATCCAGGGCCATCAGCTCATAACTTATCTCAGCAAGACTGAGCTGCAATTCGGCCTGTTTTATATTCTTTGCTACAATAGCTATTTGTGCCTCAGCTGACTGCATGCTGGACAGGTTTGACCAGTATGTTGTGGATTGGCTCAAAACTGATTGCTCATATGCTCCTTCTGCAGCATCTTTTGAGGACCGGCTCTGCGCTTTTGCAGAATCTCCAATTGATTTTGATGCCATATTATTAGCATTTTCAAGCGCCTTAAAAGCATTTTCAGAAGCCAGCTCTGCCTGCTCTGTATTAGTATCTGCAAGCTGGACAGCAATATGGTTTGAGTCAAGAGCCTGCTGATAGCTCATTTTAGCGAGATCGAGAGAAACCTGTGATATCTTTATATTTTCTTCTGCCTGCGTGATCAATAACTGTGTCCTGTCGGAATTCAATTCTATAAGGATATCCCCCTTATTAAAGGCATCCCCTTTTTCAAGCGACCTTGTTACAGTACCTGAAGTCTGCAGTGAATAATTATTACTGTATCTGGAATCAACATTTCCCGAAGTGGAAACTGTCTGGACTATATTCCCCCTTATAGCCTCAAATGTCTCAAGTTCATCCTTCTCACCTCCAGCCCTGCAGGACAATAAAAGCAGTGTCCCTGCAATAATAATGATGATCAATGAAAATATTGCTATCTTCTTTAAATGATATTTACACATTTTATCTCCCGCTTTCATTATTTATCCAGTAATACTTATTTTACCGGTATAAGCATAGTAAACTTTATATAATATAAATAAAATTTTAATTAAGCTACTAAATCAATAAGTATATTAACGATTATTTTTAATTTGTCAAGGAAATAGCGGCCAAATAGCAAAAAAGAGAACGGTGTGCATATTGTCTCAATTAAGACTCAGCGGATCTTTGGAGTAAAAAGGTCCTTCATATTTTTTTCTTTGCGGAACTTAAAATTTTCCGGCAGGCTTTTAGAATGGTTAATATATTTTGGGATCATAATTAAAAGCAGCAACAATAGGACCAGGTATACCGGTGAATCAAGGAAAAATATTAAAAATACCATTGGGGTGATTATTCCAAAAAAAACACCCCATATCATATTTTTCACCAGTAGCAAACCACCCACAAAACCAATAGCAAATGCCAGTATTGACCAGGGGCTTGCCCCGACAAATAATCCGAATATCGCCGCAACACCTTTACCCCCCTTAAATCTATGATATGGAGAATAGCAATGTCCCAGAACCGCCAGGGAACCTCCTATCAGGGCGAGAAGCTCCGAGTTCGTAAGAAGCAGGATAGAAAAATATGATAGAAAACCTTTGAGGGCATCGAGCCATGACCCCATCACTCCCCAGTATATGGACACATTAAATAGAAGATTCCACCCTCCGGGATTTTTATCTCCCATATCTTTAAGATCCTTTTTGGCTACAGCTTTGGAGATCAGATTGCAAAAATGTATCCCGCCTATCAGATAACACAGGATCAGGCCCCCGGTGATTTTTAATATCTCTAAATATGGCATATAAAATATCCGGAAATCATTATAAATTTATTATACTTTATCATAATGAATTTATTTCCATAAACCAGATTATTATATATTAAAAATTTGTTACTTTTAATACCTGATCACTTTTATCCATAATTATTTACAGTCTTTAAGCTAAGCTTCCCGGATTGGCGATAAAAAATAAAAATAATTGCAATATTTTGCAAGTATAAATAGATTTACAAAATAATTGATTAACGCTATATTAAGAAATTGATAGTATTAAATCTATACATATTCAGTAGATTTTTGAAAAATATAAAATAATAATATCTTCTCAGGAGCGCCGGATATGAACATACCGGAAGGCACGATCGTTGCTATGCTGACCCCCTTTGACGACAGGGGCAAAGTAAATGAGACAGTAAAAAAAATCAGAGACAGTATTTAATATAAAGGAGGAATATGATAATAGGATTTCTGGATGATTTAAATTCAAATAAGTGGATATCAGGCATGGACCATCGCAATAGGATAATCGATCTAATAGAAAACACAGATTTTACAAAAAAAGATGATGGTGTCTATAAGACTGATTCTGAAGACTTTTATTATATTATATCTACATATAATACTTCCGATAACATGGAAGAAAAACCCGCAGAAGTTCACCGGAAATATATCGATCTGCAGTATATATTATATGGAGAGGAAAAAATAGGATATGCAGATCATCGGAATCCCGGAATATCGCTGAAAGAATATGATGGGAAAAACGATGTAGAGCTTTTCAGCAGAATAGAAAATGAAAGCTTCTTTATTTTAAAAAAAGATATGTATGCAGTGTTTTTTCCTGAAGACGTTCACAGGCCGGGCCTTGCCAATAAAGAGGCCCGGAGCGTGCGCAAGGTGATCTTTAAAGTTCCAGTTTAAACTTTTAACATTATTCCTGAAACTGATTGAAATGAAGAATATCTTCCAGCCTGCGCTTGGGCACATGCAGAGTTCCTGAATCATCCTTATAATATTTTATAGAAGAACCTCTTTCCATGTCCTCCAGTACCGGCCTCTCCGCAGAATATCCCAGAGCAAGGACAAGTTCTACTGAAAAATTTTCAGGCACACTGATTACTTCATTTATTTCTTTCTTTTTAAAAGCGCCTATCCAGCAGCATCCTATGCCTTCTCCCCGGGCAGCAAGACTTATATTTTCTGCACTTGCTCCAATATCCATTTCAGGAGCAGGATTTATTTTTCTGTCAGCCAGTATGATAATATATGCTGCGGGTCTCTCTCCTTCTCCCGGATCTCCTTCCGGTCTGATATATCCTGCCCAGGCAAGATTGGAAAATGTTTTCTCTTTAAGGCCCTTATTATCTATAACAAGATACTCCAGAGGCTGAAGATTTGCACCAGACGGAGCAAGCCTGCCTGCATTTACAAGTTTTTTAAGTATTTCAGGATCTATTTTCTCCTGCTTAAATTTTCTTATGGTCCTTCTTGAAATAATCGTCTCGTAGATACCCATTTTTTATCTTTCTATTTATAAAAGATAGACACATAAGCTATTTGCTGTATAGATATCCTTTTATATTTTCCCACATCTGGCGGATAGCCTCTCCGGCCTTGCTTTCCCTGCTATCAATAACAAATTTTTTCTGTGAAAGAAAAATGGATACCTCATCATCATAGGGAATCTTTCCAATCAACTCTATATCATTATTTTGACAGAAATCCTCTATCTCCCTGGTATTGATCTGATTTAAATCATACTTATTTATACATACAAATACTTTTATATCAAATATCTTTGCAACCTCATAAACTTTTTTAAAGTCACTTATGGCAGAAAGAGTCGGTTCTGTGACGATCAGGGTCGCATCCACGCCATTGAGTGATGATATCACCGGACAGCCAATACCTGGAGCGCCATCTATAATTATTAGCTTTATATCCTTTTCATTTGCAATATCTTCAGCTTTATTTCTTATTCGTGTAATAAGCAATCCAGAGTTCTCTGCTCCTGGAATAAGCCTGGCATGGACCAGGGTGCAGAATTCAGTCCAGGATACAAAGTTTGTACCCTGCTTTTCTGATTTTAACTCAAGTACATCCTCAGGGCATACATAAATACAAACTCCGCAGCCCTCACATCTTATAGGGTCGATTATTATTTCTGACTTAGAATTTGAAATAGCTTCAAAACGGCATTCCTCTTCACATCTGCCGCAGTTAATGCATTCTCCTGTAAGTACGGCTATCGGGCCCCCGACAAAATCTTCTTCACTGATCTTTTTTGGATCCAAAAGGATATGCAGGTTCGCTGCATCCACATCACAGTCTACCGCTATATGGTCCTCTGCCATTTTTACAAAATTTGAAGTAACAGTTGTCTTACCGGTACCTCCCTTGCCGCTAATTACGGTTATCTGTTTCATTTCCTTATATCCTTTTCTATTTCCTTTACTATTTCTTCAAATCTGCTCTTCCAGGTACTGTCATACTCTATCAGGGAATCTCCCCTGGAATAGTATTCCGCTATTTCCCTTTTATTGGGTATCATGGCTAAAATTTTTATTCCACTATTTTTGCAGAATTTCTCTACCTCGTCATCACCTATTCCATCCCTGTTTATAATTACTCCAAAAGGCTTGTCCATGCTTTCCAAAACTTCAATAGACAGCTTCAGGTCATTTAATCCATAAGGGGTCGGTTCTGTGACCAGAATACAGTAATCGCAATCTTTTACTGAGAACACCATAGAACAGGAAGTTCCAGGAGGGCAATCTATTATTACCAGTTCATCGCGGTTTAAGGCTTTATCCATATCTCCCTGTATAGATATGGTCCTCATGGAACCCGGTTTCAGGTCACCCATATAGTAATCAATATTTGGACTGGCAACACCGTTTCTAACCTCTCCGACTACAACATCATTTTCCCTGACCGCTCCCTCTGGACCTACCAGCAAACATCCTCCGCAGCCATGGCAAAGTTCGGGGAAAAATATTACATCATCACCAACTACTGCTACCGCATTATAATTGCAGAAACTGGCACACTCTGAAAAATCAGCACCTGTCCCTCTTAAAAAGTATGGCTGTTTTATAGTGACCTTGTGTATATGTTTTATATCAGGTTTTAAAAAGAAACTGGAATTTGGCGCCTCAACATCATAATCCATAAACTGGCAGTAACCCACAGAAAGAGCCATATTGCAGGCCACAGTCGTCTTCCCGGTTCCTCCTTTTCCACTGGCGACAGATATTATCATTTTAATTATTGCCTCCTCCGCCGCCCGTACCAAAGTGGGAGCCTACATCAGGGGCCGATGTTTCCTGAAGCTCTCCGGCTTTTAGCTTTTGGACCGCATCGCTTATCTGATTGCTGACACCAGAATAAACCTTTACCCCGGCTGCTGCTAAGACCCTGAAAGCATTTGGCCCTACATTACCGGTAATCACCGCTTTTACTCCACGGGCTGCGATCATCTGGCCCGTCTGTATGCCGGCTCCTCCCATTGCCTGCCTTGCCTGATTCTCAACATGCTCAAAGCTGTCATCATCGGTATTATAGATAATAAAAAATGGACATCTTCCAAATCTTGGATCTACCTTTGATTCAAGGCTTGTCCCTGTAGACGATATTGCAACTATCATTCTTCCTCCTCTGCTTAATTATTTTTTAATAGAAATCAATTAATCTTTCCCCGCATTTCGGGCATTTAATACTGCTGATCTTATATTCCTGTCCCTCGATTTCATCTTTTTTTACAAGAAAATGGTAACTGCCGCTTTTAGAGCACTTTGACTTTACTATATTCTCATTTGCTATATAGTTCCCGCCTTCAAATTTTATTGCTTTCCCTTCCAGAATAGCGCTGACCAGTTTTTTCCTTGCAGCCTTAATGAGCCTCTGAAATGTGGACCGCGATACTCCCATTTTTTTTGCTGCTTCAGACTGATCAAGATCCTTAACATCCTTCAGTTTTAATGCCTCTATTTCCTCAACAGCGAGGTTTTTACTTTCCAGTCTGTTTTTTGAAACTCCCGCTGGCTTATATAAAACATATAGGGGCAGGGAATCAACCAGCTTATTTATCTTTGGCCTGGCACTCACCCTCTTACCATACCGGTACCACATTTTGGACATTTAACATCATAACAGGGAACGCCTATCTGATGCTCTGCTTTTGCTCCGCATTTGGGACATACGCAGCTTCCGCCTGGGCCGGAGCCCTGTCCTCCCATTCTTCCTCTGCCTCCGCCGCCCATTCCCATTCCTGTTCCGGGTCCCTGGCCGGCTGGTCCTGTTCCGTCTCCTCGTGGCATGATCTATTCCTCCTTTTCGTGTTCACATTCTGTTTTATCTACTCCATAACCCTTTCCTGCTCCCGGGTCACACAGGCTTTCTCCACCTTCAAGGGTACCTGCCAGTATCTTCTCAACGATCCCGTCTACTGTCCCCTGTATACCCAATATGGCTTTTATTCCCGCCTGGCCGAAGAGTTCCTTTGCAGTTATGCCCATTCCCCCGGCAATAATACAGTTTACACCGGCCTTTCCAAGGAATTCCGGCAGGTATCCGGGATGATGCCCGGGGTTATCAATGACTTTTTTATCAGTGACTTTATTTTCTTCTATCTCAATAATTGTAAATTGCGGGCACCTTCCAAAATGTGCCGATACCATTCCATTATCGGTAGAAACAGCGATTTTCATTCTTTTACTCCTTTTTCATATAATAATACTTTGTGTTTTGCCTTGCCTTAGACTCTATTATTTCCTCACTAAATAATTTGTCAATAATTTTTATTGCTTCATTAAGGTTAATGCCCAGCGCAGAAGCAATATCTTTTATGGTTGCCGGCCTTCTCCTGAGAAGTTCCACTATTTCATCTTCGATCATCAGCAAGTTTCTGCTGTATTTTTTTGTGTCGACTTTGCCGATTATCTCTGCTTTCTTTCCAAGAACATCTTTTATCTCCTGCAGTTTTTGCCTGACAGGCAGTCTTATATACTCTCCACCGGATGGCCTTACTGCGGTATTTATATGAATTTTTTCTATTCCTTCTCCCAGACTTTCAATTATTTCTTTAAGCTTACAGACAGAATCCGGATTATCATTTATCCCCTCCATGATCATTATTTCCAGCCATACATTTCCGCTAAAACTGCTCAGCAGCTTTTTTAACCCGGAAATATTTTTATCAAAATCAATCCCACTGCAGGGGCGGTTGATCTTTTTTAATATCTTATTATCAGGAGCATCAAGCGAGACTTTTATTATATCCGCCTCAATTATATCATCAATAACACCATCAAATCCAAGGGTCCCGCCACTGGTAAGAACTACCGCTGGTATATCCGTAACCTTTTTTATGATCCCGATCAACTTTGATATATCACTATTCAAGGTCGGCTCGCCGGAACCGGAAAAAGTTATATAGTTTAGATACTGGCATTCATTTATTTTTTTAATTAACATGGACTCAAATTCATCAAAATCTATATCTATATATCTTTTCCTCTCCGCAGTCCTGTTTGTAGTCCTTCCCAGCTGGCAGTATATGCAATCATATACACACACTTTAAAAGGAATCAGGTCAATTCCCAGAGAATATCCGAATCTTCTTGATAATACTGGCCCGTAAAACAAATTCATTTTCCCCTTTAGTTATTTAGTTAAACCTAAAGACCTTTCCCGTGCTTCCATATATAAGCTTACCACCAAAGTACTTTTTAAATAATGGCAAATTTGACACTCCGCTGCAATGGATCGGAACCAGATGATCTATCTTATACTTATTCATTTCCTCTAATGTCTTTTCCACATAATAATCTTCTTTTCCAATAAGATGCATCCCGCCGATCACAAGTAAAAACTTATCTCTTCCGGTCATATCAGCTACATGCTTTAGAGTATTGATGATCCCCCTGTGGGTACATCCCAGAATAAGTATGACCCCTTCATTTCTTTCAATCACCAGCGAAAGGTCGTCCAGGATCTCATCTTTTTTATATTCATTATCTATCATCTTCATAAAAGACCCGTCCACTCTTTCAAAACCGGTTTCTCCCGGTATCTGTCCTGTGGTGTAAATATTTTTAGTTAGTTTGATGCTTTCGGCAGATAGTATAAAGTTTGCGCCTTTATCTTCGTAAAGCTCCCTTTCTTCCTGCATACCTATATATCTTTGCTGTTTTCCCCTGATATACTTTTTGTCAAAAATATCAGGATGGCCATATACATCTATACCTTTATTTAATTCCAATACTGATAAAAGTCCCCCCGTATGATCATAATGCCCGTGGCTCAAGACTATCTGATCCAGATCATCCAGTCTCAGATCAAGTTTTTTTGCATTTTTAATTATCTCGCTGCTCTGTCCGCAGTCAAAAAGTATTTTATGGCCATCTTCCTCTATGACCATAGACAGGCCATGCTCTGCCTTTAGGCCGGAAAGCTCTACATGATTATCTATAAGAATAGATATCTTCAAACCTTTTTCCTTAATTTAAATTAATGATTTTATCAGCTATATGGCCGTAAGCTTCGCTGACCGGTGTCCCATTTTTATTATCCTTAAGGTAAATACGGCCGTCATCGCTTAATCTCATAACCTCCAGATCATAAGGAATCCTTCCCAGAAAACTTACCTTCATCTCGGAAGCGATCCTTTCTCCCCCGCCGGTTTTAAAGATATTTATTTTTTCTCCGCAATGGGGACACATAAATCCTGACATATTTTCGATCACGCCAATATAGTTAAGTTTCAGCTGCCGGGCAAAGCTAATGCTTTTCTTAGCGTCCAGAGTAGCTATATTCTGAGGCGTAGTGATTACGATGCCTCCGGTCAGGTCCGGCAAAAGCTGGGCTATACTCAGAGGTTCATCTCCCGTGCCGGGAGGGGCATCAATGATCATATAGTCAAGATCTCCCCAGTTTACATCGCTTAAAAACTGTTTTATCAATTTCATCTTTAGCGGCCCCCTCCATATGAGCGGGGTATCTTCAGATTCCAGCATCAAGGCGGTACTCATTACTTTCATATCAGGAAAAGCTTTGACCGGTTCTATCTTTTCCCCGTTGCCGGTAAGTTTTTCTTTTTCCAGACCCATGATCTTTATTATATTGGGACCGTGTATATCTACATCCAAAATTCCTACTTTATACCCTTTGGACATAATAGAATAAGCCAGATTGACCGCAGTGGTTGTCTTTCCTACTCCGCCCTTCCCGCTGAATACCATAAATGTTTTTTTAACTCCCGCCATATTTTTTTTAATATTTTCATCTTCCAGTATTTTGTCCATTTAACATACCTTTATTTTTTAAAATTAAATATTATACTGCCATATTTATTATGGGCTTATGCCCAAAACTATTATATTGATCCTGGTTTCTCGTGTCAAGAAAATATCTGGACCGTGTCGCGCTAACTAACAAATCGCAGGACCCGCCCCCATTTTCATAATTATATTTATGAAATCAACAGGACTTACTATTTTAATGCCATTCTCCGGAAAATCTTTTTTATTGCGGGTAACAATATACTCACAACCAGAATTTACCGCCGAAATAAATTGAATAGAATCTTCATAATCCTTATTATCAATAGTTCTGGCATGTTTTAATATCTCTTTTGTTAAAGAGATTACTTTAAATTCTTCAAGGATCTGATCAATGAGCTCATTTACAAGTTTTAATTCAATTTTCCTCTTAAGTATATAGTAGAGATTAT
>CBEVGD010000047.1:0-13270 GCA_965549355.1 uncultured bacterium
GAATCCAGAAATATAGATATCGTAATACATCTTTCCGGACAGAAGATGAAGAAAACTATTAAGGCACCCTGCAAACCTGACAATGACACAGATTTTACCGGTCTTGCGAATATATTATGTCTTGCAGAAAAACATAGAATCAAAAAATTTGTTACTATATCCTGCTCATCCGTCTATGGTAATCCCGGAAATATCAGAGCGCTTCCCTTCAGGGAAACCGATGAGCCCAAACCGATCACTCCGTCAGGCATGAGTAATTATATCAAAGAATATTATTGCGGGAAGTGGAGTGAACTTTTTAAACTCAAAACTCTCTGTATAAGAGCTTCAAATATTTATGGTCCCGGAGATAATAGAAACGAAGGAGTAATATCTGCTTTTATTGAAAACATATTAAATAATAAAAGACTGGCTATTCATGGATACGGTACCCAGACAAGAGATTTTATCTATGTCAAAGATTTTGTTGATGCACTATATCGGGTTGTCACTGATCCGGGATGCACCGGTACACTAAATATCTCTACAAATACCGAATGCTCTATAAATGACCTTGCAAATATATTATCCGGACTATATAAAGTAAGAAGGATAGATCATAAGGATTCCTATAAAATTTCTATAAATCACTCCCGTCTTGATAATTCAAGAATAAAAAAAACCGGATGGACACCGGCCCATGATCTTAAGAATGGCCTCGAACAGACTTATGCCTGGTATAAAGAACAGGGCAGGCATAAGAAAAAAGAAGATAGTCCCGGTACAAGAATAGGAAAGACTCTTAATAGTTTTTCGCGCCAGAAACTTGCGTATATTGAAAATATTATAATATTTCTGGTTTTGGCTCTTATGAAGTATAATCATCTCTTTCTCGAACTCTATTCTTCAGAACTTGCATTTGATTATAGCCTCATATACATAGCAATAATGGGGATATTATGGGGACAGAGACAGGCCTACCTCGCCATGCTGCTGTCATCGGTTTTATTTATCGGAAGCTCCCTGCTTGCAGGGACAGACATCGTAAGTTTTATTTATACTCCTGAAAACCTTTTAAGGCTTGCCGCATATATGCTCATAGGTATTATTACCGGATATTCTATAGAGAAAAGAAGCCGGGATATTGACTCAAAGAATTATGCCCTGAAAAGTCTTACAAAAAAATATGAATTCCTGAATGAAGTATATGCAGAGACCAGAGTAGTCAAGGATGAGCTTCAGACTCAGATAATCGCGACTGAAGACAGTTTCGGAGTAATATACAGTATCGTACAGGAAGTAAACAGCCTGGAAATCGAAAAGGTATTTGCTGCATCGATAGACGCAATAGAGCGAATAATGAAAACAGATTCTGTATCTATCTACACAGTAAGCACCAATGGCAAATCTGATTTTATGAGATTAAAGACCAGGTCCAGCTCACTTAAGGGACGTGTACCGAATTCTATAGATATAAGAAAATATGGAGAATTTAAAGAGGTTATTTCCTCAAGGTCGCTTGTAGTAAATTACAAGTTTAAGCCTGACATCCCTTTCATCATGGCTCCTGTCCTGGACAATAAGGAGGTTGTCGCTATAGTATCTCTCCATGAAATACCTTTTGAAAACCTTACAATGCATTATGAGAATCTATTCCAGACAGTAGTGGGCCTTATATCCAATGCCGTCAAGAGAGCTTATTTCTTTGAAGCCAGCCTCAAAGATAAGAGGTATGTCAGCAATACCAGGATACTTAATTCCGATACATTTGAAAAAGTACTGGATGAAGTGAGAAAAAAAGAAGAAGACTTTGGAATGAGTTACTCGCTTCTCAGGATCTCTTCTGCCGGTCCCGGATCCCTTCAGAAACTTTCAGATACGATTATAGAAAATATAAGGGATAATGACTATATAGGAATAAGTGCCGATAAGATAATATATGTCTTACTCTCAAACACACAGCACCGCTATGCACAGATCGTAATTGACCGCCTCTCAAACAGCGGTATTAAGTCTTCAGTAATCACAAAGGGGATTGATGGTATATAATATTACCATTTTCATATCTGTCCATATTTTAATATGTTTGATATATTCTGCATTTATCCTTTACAGAGAGAATCTCCAGCAGAGTATATTCCGGTTTGCGGTAATCTTCCTGCTGCCGGTCCTCGGCCCTATTTTCTTCCTGCTGGCCGGTCTTTTTAGCAGGATCTTAAAAGAAACGGAGAATGTTGAGAAGACATATCAGGAGTATGTAAAGGGAGATGGCCATATAAACTATGTAGAGGTTATTGATTTTCAAAAGGAAATAAATATTATACCCCTGAACGATTCCCTCATACTCGGGACCCGGCATCAGAGAAGACTTTTCCTTGCAGATTTACTAAAAAAGGATTATTCCCGGTATATAAAAGTACTGCAGAGAGCAGTCAGTGATGAAGATTCTGAGACATCCCACTATGCCGGTGCCGCACTTATAGAAATAAAAAAACAATTTGAAGAGCTGATTTATTCAGCAGATGAAGAGTATAAAAAACATAGTAGCGATATAGGAACTATAAGAAAGAATATAAATACAATAAAGAAGTACTTAAACAGCGGCCTGCCCGATGAAATAGAAAAGAAAGAATTTACTATTAGCCTTTCTCATCTTCTGGAGAAATACCTTGCGAAGGATCATACAAGAAAGAAATACTTTATAGACAAAATAAGCCTGGACCTGAAGCTGAAAAATTATAAGGATGCAGAAAAGTACTGTAAAAGCTTCTGCCGTTACTTTCCAGATGAGCAGAAGCCCTATTTCATGCTGCTGAAATTCTTCTACTCTACGTCTAATCTGAAAACGCTAAAAGAAATCTCGGGCCTTATTAAAGACAAGCAGTTTAATCTGAGCGAAGAAAATAAACAGATACTGGATTACTGGGAAAGGTTTGCAGAAGGTGCTGTTTAAAAAAATAATGATCATATTAACGGTACTTCTTATCCTGGCTACAGGTTTTCAGGTAATCCGCACCCTTGTTTTTGCACGGTTTATAAAAAATACAAATGAGTTAGGCGATCTTCCGGAACCCGTATCTGCTTCTATTCCCGATGCTGCTGTTTTTGATAAATACCTCATTCTTTCAGATGCGGGTGAAAACAATAGCACGGCCACGCTCGAGCAAATAGAAAAGACCCTTGAGTATATGAAAAAAGATTATGATTCATTGGATATATCTAATACCGGCGGTATTGATCCTGGTGAATATGATTGTATTATATTTTCATTTGAAAGGCTTGATTTCCTGGGAGATCTTGTCCCGTATATGGATTTTGTCAGAGATGGCGGCTCGCTGGTCTTTGCGGTACGGCCCATTATCGACCAGAGTTTTAGAGACATAAGCAGTCTTCTGGCAATAAGCTCCTTTGACGGGATGGAAGATAATGCAAAGGGCATAAGAATAGATGCGCCTCTGCTTATCGGTATTGATGATGAATTTGAGAATACTCTTGATTCAATACAGAATTCCTCCATAGATGCAAAACTTGATATAATCGCCGGCACCAGATTATATCTTTCGACTTTTAACGGTATTCCCCTTCTCTGGCAGACTGATTATGGAAAAGGAAGATTTGTCATTTTTAATGGAACAATGCTGAATGAAAAAAGCAATAGAGGTGTTCTTACTGCATTAATAAGCCGGGCCAGAGATACAATAGTTTACCCCATAGCAAATATAAAGATGGTACATATAGATGATTTTCCGGCACCTATCCCCAGGGGGACAGACAGATCTATAATGGAAGAATTCAACAGGACCATACCGCAGTTCTACCGTGAAGTCTGGTGGTCTGATATGACAAGGCTTGCAAAAAAATATGGCCTTAAATACAGCGGCTTTGTAATAGAAAACTATGGTGACAATACTGAACCGCCTTTTGAGATAACCGGAAGGCTGTCTGAGGAAAATATGCTGGTCTACGGAAAGGAGCTTTTGAACCTTGGAGGAGAGATAGGCCTGCATGGATATAATCACCAATCTCTCGCCCCTGAAGGCTATATCAAGCAGGATCTCGGCTATAACTGTTGGGCCGGCCAGGAAGACATGGAAGAATCAATAGAAACATTAATCGGATTTATCCATGGTGTTTTTAAAAATTACAGCCTGAGGGCATATGTTCCGCCATCCAATATATTAAGCGACATGGGAAGATCTGCAGTCATAGCAGCCAATGAAGAGCTTGAAGTCATCGCCTCTGTATACCTTCCCAACCGTGAAGGCGATGTCTACTATCAGGAGTTTGAAGTGGCCCCCGACGGCATAATCGAGTTTCCTAGAATAAGCTCAGGATACCATTATACACCAAATAAAATGTGGGCAATATATAATGCGCTTAATATCCATGGCATCTTTTCCCATTTCGTCCATCCGGATGATATTCTTGATCCGGATAGATGCCTGGGCCGCAGCTGGTCGGAGATTTCAAAAGATTTTGAGTTGATAATAAGCGATATTGACAGGAATTATTCCTGGCTAAACAGCTATACCGTATCTGAAGGTGCAAGGGAGTTGATCAAATATATTGAGATTAATCCCCATATTGAATATTCAGATGATGTGATAAATATATACTGTGAGAATTTCAGGCCGGATGCGTACTTTGTGATGCGGACCGATAAAAATATCTCCGGTTCCAATAATATAGAATATGAAAAAATCGATAATGATGCCTACATCCTTATATTGAAAGAACCATATGGTTTTATTGAACTGGAGGATGAATAATCAACATGAAGATTTGCATGTTATTTGAAGGAAGTTATCCTCATGTTACCGGGGGTGTCTCTACGTGGGCACAGCTGCTTATAAAAAATATAGGCAGACATGAATTCATGCTCTATGCCATCAGTGCAGATAGCAAGCTCCATAATAAATTCAAATACGATCTTCCATCCAATGTCCTTTCTGTGCAGGAAGTGTTTTTTGATGAGATCATCAAGGGAAAGGGAGTTTACGGCAGAAGATATAAATTATCGGGCAGTACCAGAAAAAGCCTCGGACAGCTTATAACTGGAAGAGATATAGATTGGGAACCAATATTTTATATGGTAAAGAATAGAAAAATAAATAATTCTCTGGATTTTTTCATGAGCATTGATTTTTTTGATATACTCCGGGAGGCCTATTCTGAAAGTTTCCCAACTGTACCCTTTACCGATTTTTTCTGGACAATAAGATCGATGCTTTTACCTCTTTTTTACCTTATCGAGCAGCCCGTACCCCGGGCAGAACTATATCATAGCGCTTCTAATGGTTATACAGGTTTTGTCGGGGCCCTTGCAAAGTACATGCACAAAAGACCATTGCTTCTCACTGAGCACGGTATTTATTCCAGAGAAAGAGAGGAAGAAATAATCAAATCCCGATGGGTGGGCGGACAGTTTAAGGACCTCTGGATAAACTTTTTCAAAAATATCTCCAGAATGGTATATGAATACGCGGATGGTGTATGTACATTATTTGAAAAAAACATGGAAATCGAGGTGGAACTGGGCTGTCCCGGAGAAAAGATTAAAATAGTTCCAAACGGAATATATGTTCAGGATTATAATAAGATAAATCCCTCCACTGAGAACAGCGGTTTAAATATAGGATCTATAACCAGGATAGCTCCTATTAAAGATATTAAGACTATGCTGCAGAGTTTTAATATTGTGAAGAAAAGCATTAAAAATGCAAAATTATATATAATAGGCCCCGCAGATGAAGATGAGACATATTATGATGAATGCAGACAGCTTGTGGAAAGACTTAAACTTAAAGATGTGATTTTCACGGGACAGGTGGATATAAAAAAATATATAGGGAAAATGGATATGCTTCTTCTGACCAGCATTAGCGAGGGCCAGCCTTTTGTGATACTTGAAAGCATGGCTGCTTCCAGGCCATTCATATCAACCGATGTCGGGGGCTGCAGGGAGCTCATTTATGGAAGAGAGGATGGGCTCGGAAAGGCCGGCATTGTAGTGCCGATGATGAATACAGCTAAAATAGCTAATGCTATTATAAAACTGTGCCGAGACAGCGGATTGCGGAATGAAATGGGGATCAATGGAAAGAAAAGAGTGGAGAAATACTATACTGCAGAAAAATGTATTGACACTTATAAAAAAATATATAAAAGTTTTGGATGATATAATATGGCAGGCATAGGATTTGAACTAAAAAAATTATTTAAAGGAAAAGGTCTTTTAAGCAATATAAAGGCATATTTTTACTCAGTCCTTGTCTCTCTTGGACCATTTATACTTGCCACCATAATGATCGTCTCCATCCAGCTATTACTTGTTTTAATGGACAAACCCCTAAAGGAGAAAGAACTTTTCATAGCAACCGTAATCTACTCCTTTATATTCGCCCAGATAATCACAAGCGGCTTTACCATGATAATAACCCGGTTTGTTTCGGACATGCTTTATGCAAAGAAACTGGAATATATACTTCCCTCTCTTTATGGGATAATAACCCTCGTCATTCCCATAGCTGCAGTATCTGCTATATTGTTCCTGTGGAACTCTCCTGTACTGCTTGAAATAAAATTTACCAGCTACCTTCTTTTCATGGAGATAATAATAACATACCTTATAATGGTATATCTTTCTGCCCTTAAGGATTATATGAAGATCGTCAAGTCATTTTCATGGGGTGTGGCGGTGACTCTGGCACTTTCCTTTGTTTTCCTCAGGTTTACATCCCTGGACACAGTACTGGGCATGACACTTGCTATGAACATTGGATTTCTTTTGATACTCAGTCTTCTTCTATCGTATTTGAAAGGTTTCTTCAAGATACAGTCAGCCAGGGGTTCCGGAAAATACTTCTTCTTCTTGACCTATTTTGACCGGTATTATTCACTTTTCTTTATTTCCTTATTCTATACACTTGGCCTGTATATCCATAATTTTATCTTCTGGGGGAGCTCTATTGGAGTCAGGGTATCATCGACTTATACATATGCACCGACATATGATGTCCCTTCTTTCTATGCTTTCTTATCTGTGATGCCCTCTATGGTCGTTTTTGTAGTTTCTCTGGAAACATCCTTTTATGAAAGATACAGAGCCTATTACTCTCTTATTACCGGAAAGGGTAATTTTGTAGATATTGAAAATCCCAGGAAAGATATGTCCCGCGTCCTCTGGAGTGAGATAAGGAGCATAATGGAGCTTCAACTCTTCTTTTCCCTGATATTTGTAGTGGCCGGTTCCTACTTTATGCCAGCTATTGGTATGTCGTCATTATCTTTCGATATATTTCTTCTTCTTGTGCTTGGCACTTATTGCAATATTATACTTCTGGTAGTGGTCCTCGTCCTTTTATATTTTGAAGACAGGAGGGGCGCATTCTTTATCTCAGCAACATTTCTTATTTCAAATACCCTATTTACATGGGGAACCATATATTTGGGAGAGAAAGGATATGGATTCGGTTTTTTCATCGCTGCATTCCTCTCCCTTGTAGTAGCACTCATTGAATTGAGGGCTTACATTAATAATATTCATTATCATACTTTTTGCGGACAACCCGTCATACAGAGACAGCAGACCGGGTTGTTTGGCAGGCTAATAGGATTTCTCTATAGAAATCAGGATCAGGAGACCTGATAAAACCCGATACAGCTATGATAAATATTATCAGGTATCATTGTTCTTTGATCCGAACGGTAAAATCTAACAAAAATTTATAAAGTTTTCTACAAGAGCCGGGCTGAATTGCGTCCCCGAACATTTTATTAATTCCCTTTTGGCATCTTCTACAGGCACAGGCTCCTTGTATGGTCTCCCCATCACCATTACATCATAGGCATCCACAATTGATGTGATAAGGGAATTCACCGGAATCTCATCTTCTTTGAGGCCCTGAGGATAACCGCTTCCATCCCACCACTCGTGATGCGCCAGTATATCATCGGCTACCATAGCTATCTGAGGAGTAGCCTTTGCAATATTATATCCGATCTCAGGATGGCGCTTTATTATCTTCCACTCCTCCCTATTCAGGCTGCCTCTTTTAAGGAGTATCTCATCAGGTACCGCCACCTTCCCAATATCGTGTAAAGCGGAAAGAAGGACCAATTCATCCAGTTTGCTCTGCGGCAGATTAATAGTTTTTCCAAGCCTTGTTATCAATCCTTTTAATCGCTCAGCATGCTCTCTGGTCTCATGACTCTTTTCCCAGAGCGTCCTTTCAAGAGATGCTATTATGGAGTTGGATATGCTCTTTCTCTCCAGGAGCTTATTTGTGTACATATTGTCTTCAGCTTCTTTGATGACCTTCCTGAAATCCTGATCATTATCAACCCTTGCAGATATGCCCATAGAAATATTTAAAGGTATTTTCTGGTCCCTTGTATTTGCACATATATTTCTGATCTTATAGACCACATCTTCAACTTCCCGGGGAGTCGATCTGGGAAGCAGAATGAAGAACTCATCCCCTCCCCATCTGGCTACAATATCTTCCTTTCTGGCACAATACTTCAGGATCTTTGCAATTCTTTTTAGCAGCTTATCCCCTTCTCTGCAACCAAAAGTATCATTAACCAGTTTGAGGCCGTTTAGATCACATATAATAAAATTCAGGGGCAGATTCCTCTCGCGGTAGACATTTCCAAGAACCTTTTCCAGATACATGCGGTTATAAAGCTCAGTAAGACTGTCATGAAATTTCAGATATTTTATCTTTTTTTCAGCTTTTTTTAACTCAGTTATATCATGAAATATTTCCATACGTATCTTCTTGCCATTATAGGCAATAGTTCTTCCGGATGCTTCGAGATAAATTTTGCTTCCCGTACTTTTAAGTCCGCATACCTTATATTTCCCCGCACCTTCTTCTGCGATCTTATTAGAGAATTTTTCCCTGTCTCTATCATATACAAACTCCATGATATCTTTACCGTCCGGATTATTTGGCTCGAAATTAAACAGTGTTAAAAAAGATCTATTCGTTTTCACAATTACGCCATTATCGTGAAGAACTATTCCATCCAGAGAAGCTTCTATGAACTTATCGATCTTTTTATCTGGTTTTTTCAACTGCCTTTCAAGCTTTTTTTGTTTTGTGATATCTTTTACGATTATCTTAAATCCGGCCGTCCTGGAGCGTTCATCCAATATTGGTCCGAAATATACCTCTCCAAACCTCACATCCCCATTATTATGGTTCTGAACTATCTGAAATGGCTTAGCTTCTCTTCCAGCCAGAACATCATTAAAAATAGCCATATATCTCGGTATATCTTTGGTGCTTATTGATACCCTTTTTGTAAAATATTTACCGATAAGATCGTCTTTGTTATAACCTGAAAAATCCAGTATTGCATCATTGCAGGAGGTAATCACACCTTTATTGTTAATTGTCAGTATTCCTATGGAATTCGTTCCTAATAGGCTTCTAAAACTATGTATATATTTTTTCGGAGTGTCTTTAGAGAAGTCTGTATCTATTACAGGCTTTCCTTCAAGGGTCCTGATCTTTCTTTGCTGTTCTATAAGCTTTTTAATAAGCTGTGTCTTTGTAATCTTGTCTATATCCATTTCCAGGCAATATTGATCATTCTTTAAAAGATTTTTCTTCCAACTCTATTTTTCTATCATCTATTTTCTTTAAAAATGCTTTTAACTCCTCTACCACCAGTTTCTTCATCTTATTTCTAAACTCGTCATATTCTACCTGAAGATAGTTTATATCTTCCTCAAGCTCTTGTTTTTTTTCTATCAATAATCCACATTCTTCCTGTAACTGCTTTGTTTTCAGATCAGGTTCCTGAATATTTTTAAATGTCTGATATTCTTTATCTGCGGTTTCCTCTTTAGTATCTTCAGGAAATCCTTCAGGAAAAACTTCTTTCAGATCGTCCTCGAGAAATCCATTATTTCCATCATCCTTATAGTCTTTAGAATCACTCAGAAAATTATCGATATTTTCTTCACTGAGCCTGAGCGCCCTTCCGACTTTTAGAACCGGAACCTTCTTTTCCTCAATATACCTTATTAATTCCTTCTCGCTTATCCCGAGCATACCGGTTGCTTCCTTAATCGTATAGAATTTATTTTCTTCGCTCATATTCCTTCTATTAATCTTTTTAATATTTGTATAAAGCCATATTCTTTATCTTCCCGGATCATACCGGCGGCCTACTGCAAAATTCAAGAATAATTATATCATATCAATTTTACAATAAACATAAAAATGTATAGATTTATCAAAGTTATATAAAACAATTATTATAAAAACCTCATTTTCTAAAAGTCTTCACAATATGTTTAAATGCAAACCGGACAAACTAAATGAAAACAACTATCATCCCTGCTATAAAAAGCAGGATAAAAATACTGAACTCTATTATAATCCTCGGGTGGGTCAGTTTGATATTAAGCTTCTTTAGATTAATAACAGCATACAGCAATAATATAAGAGAAATAAGGCTTAGAAATATCAGGATAAGGCCGATCAGAGTCTTATGGCCAAATCTAAATGGAATGGTTTTACAAGAAAATTTTATTCCAATATCTTTTGTAAAAACCTGTCCCAGGACCATCGGAATATCTATAATGTATTCACCTTCCGGAATATCATCTGTAAGATAGATAGTCAGCTGCATATCAATTTCGGAACCTGCCTTCAGGATGCTGCTGCCGGCATCTATATTTTTAATAATACTTTTATCGGTCTTCTGGCTGTTTGTACCGATTGAAAGATCCTCATCATAGATAGAAGTCATCTTTAGTGTTGTCTTGAGGGACTTTGAGTCCGAATCTATTTCAAGAATCCCTTCCGGCGCTTCGATTGCTATATATTTACCTATTTCTGTCTCCCTGGTCTGATATAGCTCACAACCTTCAACACTCTGGTAATCTGCTCTTACCTCAATTGTGTATTTTCCTGTCTCTATAAATCCTTCCAGAATATTGCTATATATGCCATCTTCAGTACTGCTATCAGCATTTATCATGCTTCCATTATCATGAAGTTCTCCGCTTATGGCCTTCCCGTCCGGCGAAGTAACAGTATAACTGAATATACCAGAAGAGAAGTCCTCAAAATTTGCATAGATCTTGATTGGGGATCCAGCTATTATATTATTTTCGATCTTTAAATATATTTCTTTTTTTACAGGCTGATAATCGGTCACTATAAAAACCTGTTCCTTGAGTACGCCGGAACCAGTGGGTTTGTGATCTATTGTAAATTCTATTTTATAATCTCCGGCTTCAGGGATACCTTCAAATAAATAACTAAATATCCCATCGCCTTGCTGTCCATCAGCGCCATTCCCATCATCAGTCATCCTGATCTTGCCTGTGCTGAGAAGATTCGGATCTATTATCTCGCAGGATATCTCAAAGTCAGAATACTCTATAGCTCCTTCAGTATTTTCCGGCATTAAAAGCTGAATCATTGCCGGGATCTTTGAATTCATAAAATATACCGCTTTCAACGGCTCAATAAGTATTACACTTGCAAGTTCCATAGCAAGCACCATGTCACCGTTTATACTATATTCCCACACTCCTTCATCCGGTTTATTAACTATCTTAATAATATATGATGGCTCTACTATCTCAATGATCTCACATTCTGTACTTTCAGAAGGCGCATATAATCCGACATCAGGTTTACTTATACTTTCATTTGCCGCTGCGATAACTACCAGCTTCCCCATATAATCCCCAACCGGTATATTTCCTTCTATCCGTTCCCTGCCTTCCTGCGAATATACATAAATGAAAGTACCTGTCATAAATTTAAATATATCAAGATAAATATCTCTGATATCTGATGCATTCTTTGAAATCCATAATCTGGAGAGAGTTATATCGGCGATTTCTTCCAGTACATCAATATTGGCTTCATCAGTAAAAGCAATAGGGAATATCTGTATATTGTCTTTCTGATACTCATGGCATAGTTCGAAAAGTTCTGCTTTATATTTCTCCAGATATTCATTTAGACGGTCCTGGGGATCCGCCGCAATATTTCCACCTGATTGACTATCCCCGTCCCCTTCATCGCTTTCATCTTTATTCCCGGATTTTTCAGTTTCCCTTACAGGGGGCTTCGGCCTGCCATTCTCCCCCTCCCTGATCTCATCCGGTATCGGTATATCATCTATGCCAAGATCTCCATCTGTTAAAAAAATGACCGCTGTCCGGTTCTTTCTAACTCTTTCGTCCAACATTGATTTTACTTCCTCCAATGCTGACTTCATGTCGGTAAGGTTTTGATTGCTTTTGATATTGGAGATCGCTTCCATTATATCCTTTTTATTCTTCGCTATTTTTGTGAGCTCAATATATATATTTGTTTTTTCACCAAAACCTACAATAGCAACCCTGTTTCCTTCTGTTAGTATCTGGTTTAATTCAATAAAAAGTCTGGCCGCATCAACACGCAAGTTTCCGGGGTCATTCTTTTTCATGCTCCCGGATTCATCTATTACAAGGACCAGGTCCATAGGAGCTCCGCCTGATACCGGATCCATACCAGCAGCCTGCAGGATGCCGAATCCGGAAAAGGACGCTATAATAAATAGGGGTAATAATAAAAGTATCAATACCCGGCCCGTAATTTTTCTTCTATTTTTCATATGCCTTATCCTATCCTATTATTTAAGCTGTCAAAGAAATGGACCAATATAAAAATATATTCATCCTGAACAGAAATTTTTAATAGTGTTATCCTATCACTGTATTGATTTATTTCAATTACTTTTAAATAAGTCTGTTGTCATCCTGCAATATTATCACTTATCGGGATGCCTGATATAATATTTAGTATATTCTAATATTTTAACGGCTATAAATACCTGTGATTTAAGGGAATCTTGATAAAATTTTAAAATAATTTTAATTTGCCTATTGACATATTTCATTATTCTGATAAATTTATAGTTACTTTAGAACAGAAGGCAACGTCCGAAGTTTAGTTGAAATTTAAGTTCGAAAGAGTTTTTAGATTAGGGTAAGTTTTAGAAAGTCCCCTAGAAAAGTTCTAAAGTATGGCTCCAAGTAGTTGATTAGCCTAAGATGCAAATTATGGCAAAAGATTACTTGGAGTTTTATTTTGGCATTATTCAATAGAGCCCCGCATTGTCCTTCAATCTGTTTTGATCCGGGATTTTCTCATATCCATTGGTCCGGAAAATATTACAGATAGATTATTTTATAGCAGTTTCCTCTTCACTCTATTCCGGATCATAGAAATTATTCCGGGAGATATATGGTTTTTCTATCATATAGTAT
>CBEVGD010000048.1:0-13245 GCA_965549355.1 uncultured bacterium
GCTTAAAGGGCTGGGAGCAGATATCAGGCAGGTGAAATGATTGGCATTAAATACATTATTCTTCTATAATGAAAAATTCGTTATAATGTTTCATTACTTTTTAGGGGATATTATATACTTTTGATTTTTACAGGGTCGCGAATATTCTCCTATAGGTGATAAGCGGCACTATTATTACTTAAGTCTTTATTGTTTATATGGCCAAAGATAAGAAAAAGGGACCCGGGAAAAGGGAACCGGTTAAAGACAAGACATGCAGATTTAAAAGACTTCCACGCTATGGGCGGGTCCTTATTATAGTCTTTTCTACTATAATAGCTGCAGCTGCTATTGCAGCAGCAGCATTCTTCATATATATAAATTCGATCAATAATACTATAAACTCCATAAATACCGCCGAGGTCGAGAATATACTGGCTCCGATCGAATCGCCTGAAGAGCCTGTCACTATTCTGATCATGGGAAGGGATAGCCGTGATACTGAGGATGAAAGGGGAAGGGCCGATACCATAATGCTCCTTTACCTCGATCCGAAAGATTCGACCGGGAGCCTCCTTTCGATACCGAGGGATACTCTTGTGGATATACCCGGATACGGGAAGGATAAAATAAATGCCGCTTATGCCTATGGCGGGGAAGAGCTCATGATAAAGACGATACAGGATTTTATCGGAGCTGAGATAAACCATTATGTGACACTTGATTTCCAGGGTTTTGTAGATCTTATAGATGCCATGGGCGGAGTGGATATAACAATTGACCGGCCGCTTGTAGACCCTATGAGCGGGGCCAATCTTTCACCCGGCGACCATCACCTGACTGGCGAACAGGCTCTTGCATATACCAGGAGCAGGGCAACCGAACTTGGAGATATCGGCAGGATACAGCGCCAGCAGAATCTCTTCAAAGAACTTATAGCGCAGAAGCTTAACGCACAGTACCTTTCCAATGTGCTGCATTATTTCAATATACTGGTTGATAACACCCGCACCGACCTTGAAGTTCTTACTATACTCAGATATTCAAAAGCGGCCCTTTCCTTTACACCGGAAAGCTTCGGAACCAGTATAATACCCACCCATTCTGACTGGATAGAGGATCATACCATTAGTGTTCAGATACCGAACCAGGATGAGGCAAGGGCCATGTGGGAAAGGATACTCGCCGGAGAGGCAGCCAGCAGATATAATGCTGAGTACTCGGAGATCGATGTCATCAGCGATTCGATGACGGAAGATGCGGTATATACATATCGGATAAAAGTTAAAAACACCGGAACCCTTACCTGGAACAAGAATGGCGGCAATCCCATATACCTCGGGTACCACTGGATAGACTTCAATACAAAGGAGATAGTGGTATTTGACGGCAAGAGGAGCATAATCTCAGATGATGGTGTCGATGTCGGGCAGGAAGCAGAATTCGATCTTAAAATAGTGGCCCCTTCAGAGCCCGGGGAATATGTGCTGCAGCTGGACCTTGTCCATGAGGGAGTGACCTGGTTCTCATATCAGGGCGTGCCGCCCCTGGAGAAATTCGTGTCTATCGGGGTGAGTTATTCGGCGCAGTACAATGAAGACGGAAGTACTCCCAATTACCTTGACCCGGGACAGGAATGTGAAGTAGAGATCAGGGTAAAGAATACCGGGATGAGCTTCTGGAAGAGCACGGGGGGGAAGAGGTCGGCCCTCGGGACCCATTGGATAGACAGGGATACAGGAGAGGTAGTGATATGGGACGGCAATAGGGGGCTCCTTGGTGCGGATACGGAGCATGAGCAGGAGGCAATCGTAAAAATCACAATAAAAGCTCCTGATGAGCCCGGCAGATATATACTTCAATATGATATGGTCCATGAGGCAGTGACCTGGTTCTCTGAACAGGGCGTGATACCGCTTGAGGTTAATATTGATGTGGGCCGGACACTTGATATGTCCATAGTAAAGATTACTTCTGTCCAGATATTTAATGGAAACGGAATAGCAGGAGCTGCAGGAGAGGCAAAAGACGCCCTTTGCGGCCTGGGCTTTAAAATACATTCCCTTGCCAATGCCAAAAGGTTTGATTTCGAGGAGTCGATTATTATATATAATCCCGGGCAGGAAGAAGCGGCGGACCAGTTAAAATTAATCTTTGAAAATGCCGATATCTATGAGTATGATAGCGACTGGGCCGGTTACAGCAGCAAGGCGGACCTTGCGCTTATATTGGGAAAGGATTATAAAGAATATATAGACTAGGAGCCTGAGCCCGGTTCTCGGATAGGCTCCCGGAAAGAAAGCTGTTAATTTAGCGGTGCTTTCTATGTTATAATATCTGAGATGAATAAGAAATCGACTTTAAAAACAATACTGCAGGTACTTTTTGATATCCTGATCATTTTTTCCTCACTTATAATGGCATTTTATCTGGGGGGTCAGATTCAGCCCATAGGAAATGAGGACCTCTTTTCACAGTATGGTAGTTTCATTATCTGGTATGCGCTGCTGGTAGTGATATCGAAGCTTATCATGTTCTGGGTATTCGGCCTTTACAGGAGAGTATGGAAATATGCATCACTTAAGGATATGACTGCCATATTCGGCGCCCTTCTTACGGCATCAGCGGCACTTGTGGGCATATTATACCTTTTAAGTTATCCGGTGGCTATATCGGGACTTAATATAAACTTCACATTCCCTTATTTCTCCAGGAGCGTGCTCATCATTGATTTCTTGCTTGCACTCATACTCATAACAATTTCCAGGTTCTCTGCCAGGTTCTTTAATGAGCTCAGGTTTGGCAATCCCAGGACCAGGAAAAAAAGGATACTTATCGTGGGTGCCGGCGATGCCGGAGAGATGATAGCAAGGGAGATGATGAGACAGAGGAACAGCGGATATGAGCCTGTGGGATTTCTTGATGATGATCCTTCCAAGCTCAGAAACAGGATACATGGTATAAAGGTGTTTGGGGCCATCTCTTCTATGGAGGAGCATATAAAAAGGTCGGGAGCGGATGAAGTGCTTATTGCGATACCTTCGGGTTCGGGAAAGCTGAGAAAGGAAGTGGCAATAAGGGCCAGAGAAGCGGGAGTAAATGCCAGGACCCTTCCGACACTATATGAAGTGATTGACGGAAAGACGCATCTCTACCAGGTGAGGGATATAGAGGTCGAGGATATTCTTGGACGCGAGACAGTAAAGACAAGGACAGACGAAGCAGTATCCCAGTTTAAAGAAAGGACTGTCCTTATAACAGGGGCAGGCGGTTCCATAGGATCGGAGATATGCAGGCAGCTATTAAGGTTTGAACCCGCCAGGATTATAATGGTTGACCATTCCGAGAACAATCTCTTCTATATAGAAAGTGAATTAAGCAACAAATATAATTATAGTTCGGGCATCCCCATAGTAGCGAATATAAAGGATAAGAAGGTGATGAGGTCAGTATTTAAAAAATACAGGCCGGAAGTAGTGTTTCATGCGGCGGCATATAAGCATGTGCCCCTCATGCAGCTTAATCCTGAAGCCGCAATACAGAATAATTTTATGGGGACAAAAGCTCTTGCAAAAGTCGCAATGGAATATAAGGTAAAGCGTTTTGTACTGCTTTCAAGCGATAAGGCAGTAAAGCCAAGGAATATCATGGGCGTCTCAAAGCTTCTGGCAGAGAATTATCTCAAAGCTATAAACGGCAGCAAAGGCACTAAGTTTATAATAGTAAGGTTTGGAAATGTCCTGGAGAGCAATGGAAGCGTAATAAATATTTTTAAAGAGCAGATAAGAGCTGGAGGTCCCGTAAGCGTGACCCATCCCGACATGTCCAGGTATATAATGACCATCGCAGAGGCGGCCCAGCTTGCCATACAGACTTCCATTATGGGGGATGAAGGGGAGATGTTCGTTCTGAACATGGGAGAGCCTATTAATATACTTGAGCTTGCCAGGAATATGATAACACTTTACGGCATGACTCCAGACAAAGATATAGAGATAGTATATACGGGACCCAGAGAGGGAGAAAAGCTATACGAGGAACTGGCCTCCGATGATGAGGAGCTTATAGCAAGCAGCTTTGAATATATTTATAAGATAAAGGAAAGAGCGGCAAGCAGAAAAACTGGTGATGATATGATCAATCTCCTTTTCAATATTGAAAAAGGGTTGCAGCTGCATGACTACAATAATCTTTTTAAGGACCTGAAAAAATTGATCCCGGATTTTGACGAGAAGGAAATGTGGTTCAATTTATGATGAGGATCATTATCAAGAGATGGTTTGATATTATATTCTCGGTACTGGCAATAATGATCCTCATACCCCTCTGGATCATTGTCCCTCTTATAATAAAGATCGATTCTCCCGGAAGGGTGGTCTTCAAGCAGAAAAGAGTGGGAAGGGACAGCAAGCTTTTTACCATGTACAAATTCAGGTCCATGAAGGAGGGAGTACCCGACCTTCCTGCAGAAGAAGTAGAGGACCATAACAAGATGTATACCAGGTTTGGGGTACTCTTAAGAAGGTTCAGCATTGATGAGCTTCCGCAGCTTTTCAATGTCTTTAAGGGTGATATGAGTGTTGTCGGACCCAGACCGTCCCATCTGGGCCAGCATGAGCAGATAAGGCTCCGGAAGGAATGGGGGACCGATATAATGAGGCCGGGGCTGACGAGCCTTGCTATTATATGGGGGAGGGATGATCTTTCGATCAGCGAAAAGGATGAATTTGACCGCCGGTATGTTTTTAAATCCTCGCTTTTTATCGATATTCCGATACTCTTAAGAACAGTAAAGATAGTGCTGACAGGCAAGGGCTCGAATTAGCGGAAAATTAATGCTGTAATTATTATAATGATCAAAGAATGTGCCGCTTATTTTCCTCCTGAAGAAATGGGCACTTCTATATGGTATGATGAGCCCGGGGTTTTTAATATAGATTTGAAAAGACAGGGGAGTGATTTGCTGCAAATGAATTCCAGGGAAAGAATATTCAAAGCATTAAACAGGGAAATACCGGACAGGGTCCCGACTTTTGAACTTCTAATCGATGAAGCAAGCATCATGAAGCTTTCGAAGCTTATCCTTGATGGCACCATCGATACTGAGAATATAAAGACAAGATTTGGGGAGGAAAGTCGCGACACACTTGAACTCCACTGCAGGATAGCAGAAAAACTTGACCTTGACTCCATTACCACATTTTTTTCAACGGGTCTTAATAATATTGATGATAATATTGCGATTGACAGGTTCGGGACAAAGTACCATCTTTCAGAGCACGGCCAGCCGCTCCCTTTTGAAGGGCCAATAAAAAGCATCAAAGATACAGTGGGATTTGATATGGCGGGGAGCCTGAAAGAGGAAGACTTCAAAGGGCCGGATTATGTGCTTAAAACTGTAAAGAAAGAAAGAGCGGTATTTCTGCTTCTATCTGATCCATTCAAGTTAAGCTGGAAGCTAAGAGGCGGAATGGAAAACCTGCTTTTTGATTATGTCCTGGATCCGGCTCTTGTACATAAGCTGGCTTCGATAACTACGGAATTTAACCTTGCTGCAATAGATTATGCGGCCGCTATGGGGATAGATGCAATTGCCGTTGAAGGTGATCTTGCGGGAAGCACAAATCTTATAATGTCTCCGGAACACTTCAAGGAATATGTAAAGCCATATCTTGAAAAAATAGTCCAATACGCACACAGCAAAGGTCTTAAGATAATAAAGCATTCCGACGGCAATATATGGCAGATACTTGATGACCTGATAGACATAGGATTTGACGGCATACATCCCATTCAGCCGCAATGCATGGATATCAGGCAGGTGAAGGAATATCTAAAGGATAAAGCTTGCATAATAGGAAATATAGACTGTCAGGAACTTCTGCCAAATGGTTCACCCGGAGAGGTCGAGAGTATTGTAAAAGAGACAATAGAGATCGCTTCCCCCGGCGGAGGCTATATTATAAGCTCATCCAACTCCATACATCCCGGAGTGAAGCCGGAGAACTATATAGCAATGGTCGGGGCTGTACATAAATACGGCAGGTATGATTGAGATCGATTATTTTACACATCCGGCTGCATGTCTTGGCAATGCGCCGGTATCCCAGAATTTCTTCATCTTTTTGGCGAGGGATCCTATTTCCTTATTGAGTCCTCTTTCCTTTTCAGGGTGGCGGTCGATAAGCTCTTTTGTCAGGGCCTCATATGCCTTTGCTCCTCTGCAGTTGGGAGCATATTCAAATATTGGCTTACCAAAGCTGGGCGCTTCCGCGAGCCTTATATTCCTGGGGATTATTGTCTTAAAGACCTTGCCGGGAAAATATTTTATTATTTCTTTTACTGCCTGGTTTGAAAGCTTTGTCCTTGTATGCATTGTGAGAGCTATGCCTGAGATCCCAAGTTCTTTATTCAGATTCTCCCTTACGAGCTCTATCGTTTTTAGAAGCCTTGCGATTCCCTCAAGAGCATAATACTCACATTGAAGGGGGATGAGGACCTCATTGGCGGCGGTAAGGGCATTGATGGTCAAAAGTCCCAGAGCAGGGGAGCAGTCGACCAGTATATAATCATAGTACTGCTGTAATTTATCCAGAATCTTTTTTAATCTATATTCCCGCTTAAAGTTTGATACAAGTTCTACTTCAGCACCTGATAATTTTTCTGATGAGGGCAAAAGATCCAGTTTTTCATAATCTGTATTAAAAACTACTTCTTCAGGGGCAGCATGGTCGATTATTGCATCATAAATAGATTTCTTAATATCTTCAGGATAGATCCCGAGACCGCTTGTTGCATTACTCTGGGGATCCAGATCTACAAGCAGTGTATTGAAACCGCTTCTTGCCAGATAGGTAGATATATTTATGGCAGAAGTGCTTTTACCAACTCCGCCTTTCTGGTTTACAATGGATATAAGTCTGCAGGACGCTTTTGCTTCTTCTGTCATATAAGTATTCAGCCCTCTTTATGACTATCATATTTTTATAATAGAACTCACACCATTCTAAAGGATAAATGTATATAAATTCAAGGATAAGACAAATATGTTTAAAAAATTACCGGTCTGATCAATAAAAACCTCCCCGGAATAGTACGGGGAGGTTGCCATCATATATTAAATAAAAGCAATCAGACTATATTATATCTATAGAAACCGGATTATCAGTTCCTTATTGGAGAGAAGCCCCCGGTGCCCTCCAATCCATTTTCAATAGGATCAAAGACAGGTTTTTTCTCGAGTTTTTTAATTCTGAACGGGTCTTTTTCAAGAGTGTTTTTTACTACTTCATCTATATTATTTACAAATACCAGATTCATGCCCTTAAGTATGGGTTTTGGAACCTCTTCAAGATCTTTTCTGTTCTTCTCGGGAATTATTATTTTTTTAAGTCCTGCTCTTTTAGCTGCAAGAAGTTTCTCCTTGAGCCCCCCTATTGGAAGAACCCTTCCCCGCAGGGTTATTTCTCCCGTCATGCCGATATCCCTTATTACGGGAATTCCTGTAAAAGCCGATACGAGTGAAGTAGTAATAGTGACCCCTGCCGAGGGACCGTCTTTTGGTATGGCTCCGGCCGGGACATGTATGTGCACATCGGACTTATTGAAAATCTTTTCATCCAGCCCGAATTCAGTTGCCCTGGACCTCATATAGCTGATTGCCGCTTTTGCAGATTCCTGCATCACATCTCCAAGTTTCCCGGTAAGCACCAATTTCCCCGTACCTTTGTAATAGGTGGATTCGATCAGTAATATATCTCCTCCTACAGGAGTATATGCAAGACCTGTTGCGACTCCAATACAGTTTTTATCCTCTATTTCACTGGGTTGTATCTTTGAGACACCGAGATAGTTGCCTACTTTCCCGGCAGTTACTGTCTTTGTATGCTTTTTACCTTCCACTATCTCCCGTGCGATCTTTTTACATATCTTTGATATCTCTCTTTCGAGGTTTCTGACTCCGGCTTCTCTGGTATATTCTTCTATGATCAGATAAACTGCATCCTTTGAAAATTTCACATCATATTTGTCTACTCCCTGTTCTTTCCGCTGTTTTGGTATTAGATACTTATTAGCAATATGAAACTTTTCTTCCGAGCTATACCCCGGTATTTCTATTACTTCCATTCTGTCCAACAGCGCCGGATGTATTGTGTCAAGAATGTTTGCCGTTGTTATAAACATTACATTGGAAAGATCGAAGGGCACTTCCAGATAATGATCCCTGAAAGAATTATTCTGTTCCGGATCAAGGACTTCAAGCAATGCAGAAGAAGGATCGCCCCTGAAGTCTGATCCGACTTTGTCTATCTCGTCCAGCATAAATACCGGGTTATTGGTTTTTACCTGTGAAAGACCCTGCAGTATCCTTCCGGGAAGAGCTCCGACATAGGTCCTTCTATGTCCCCTTATTTCAGCCTCATCTCTGATACCTCCGATGGACATCCTTATGAATTTCCTGCCTATTGCTTTTGCGATAGACTGTCCGAGTGAAGTCTTGCCGACTCCGGGCGGACCTACAAAACATAGTATGGGCCCTTTTGTAGTTTTACCTTTTAGCTTTTTAACTGCAAGGTAATCCAGTATATGAACCTTTACTCTTTCCAGGTCATAATGATCATTGTCCAGTATTTCCTTTGCTTTTAATATATCCAGTACATCTTTTGTCTTTTCCTTCCAGGGCACATCAAGCATCCATTCAATATATGTCCTGATATAGGAATGCTCCGGAGACATAACAGGGACACCGTCAAGTCTTTTTATCTCTTTCCTTACTTTCTCCAGAGCCTCTTTTGGCATTTTCTTTTTAATCAGTTTCTTTTTAAGGTCGCCGGTAACTGCTTCTGATTCATCTGATTCACCGAGCTCTTCTTTGATAGTTTTTAATTGCTGTCTTAAGAAATATTCTCTCTGGGTCTTGCCGACTTCTTTCTGAACCTTGTCCCTTATCTGAGACTGTACTTCGAATTTTTTTAATTCCTCTCCTAAAAACCCTGTCAGGAGTTTTAACCTTTTGGGAACATCATTTTCTTCGAGTATCTTCTGTTTCCGGGAAGTGCCCGTTAGAAGATATGAGGCAAAAAGGTCCGCCTGTACTTCGGGACGGGAAATATTGGTCGCAGCGACAACAAAAGCAGTAGGCAGCGGTATCCCCAGCTGTATAAACTTTTCCACCTGAAGCCTTATAGTGGTATTTATATTTTTGATTTTCTCGTCCTCAGTATATGGAAGTTCATTTATTACTTCAACGGATGTTCTAAAATAAGGTTCTGTCTGTGTAAAGTATTTTATCCTGACCCTTGATATCCCTTCGACCACGCATTTTATTTCATTTTCTGATACATCTACTACCTGCTTTATAGCACAGGCAGTACCTATCTCGTAGAGATCTTCCTTTTTGACCAGCTCCTTATTCTCCTCTTTCTGCGCAACGACTACTATGATCTTATGTTCTTTTGACGCGCTCTTCACGGCCTTAAGCGAATATTCTCTGCCCACGACAAGCGGAGTTGCCAGATAAGGGAAAACTACACTATTTTTTAAAGAGAGAAGAGGGAGCTCTTTAGGTATCTTCATTTTCTCCATATTCTCGTCTCCCCATTTTTCTTCAGCTGCCATTTATATCAACTCCTATTAATTTATTTCAATTCTATATTTTTTTAAATATTTTATAATCGCAATCAATCCGATCAGTGTTTATTCTGAAACCAGAGTTATATTATTCAAAGTTATTATAACAAATAATAATTAAAAACACTAAATTATTTTCCTATAATAGTAAAAATAAATTTCACTTAAAGTGAAAAATATTTTAGTAATAAAATAGCCGATCAATAGCCAAGCTCCCTCAGTCTTCCCTCACTTATGCCAAAGTAGTGTCCTATCTCATGGAGTACGACCCTTTTTATATTTCTTTTAAGGCTCTTTCTATCCCTGCTCACAGCTTCAATAGAACTCTTATATATTATTATTCTGTCAGGAGACGACTGGCCCCTGTGGGTCTTTGCAGGCATGGGGAGTCCATGGTAAAGTCCAAGCGTATACCGCGAGCCGCCGGACTTTCCTTTGATTAGGGGGCTGACACTATCCTCTTCGATTAAAAAATCAATATTTTTAAACTTATCTTTAAATTTTTGAGGAAGATCCTCCAGAACTTCCAGGATCTCTTTCTCAAATTCCTCTATACTTATTTCCATACTATTATATTATAGACAAAAATTGATTTTATAGGCTTTAATTAATATTATTATATTAATAGCAATTTAGAAAATATGGAAGTATCTTTACAATAAATCACCGGGAGGATAATGATGCCATCGATTATAAGACAGGATCTGTCAACAAAGGATTGGACCATATTCTCAATTAAGAGAGCCGCAAGGCCCCGTGATTATAAAGAAATAAAAGATAGTAAGCTGAAAAACAGATATGAGCCCGGCTGCCCTTTTTGCCCGGGCAATGAAGAAAAAACACCAGGGGAACTTCTTGTAATAAATGGTGAAAAAGACTGGTCCGTAAGAGTAGTTAAAAACAAGTATCCTGCAGTCGAATCCAGGGAAGTTTTCGGAGATGAAGGTCATGAACGGAGGCATATAGAAGGTCCGTATCTTTCAATTGATGGAGCAGGGGAGCACGAAGTAATAATAGAATCGCCACGGCATGATGACAATCTGGTAAAAATGGAGATAGGACATGTAGAGAAAGTCATTAGAGCTTATAGGAAGAGATTTATTGATATCAGCAGCGAGCCGGAGAACCAGCTGGTCATAATATTTAAAAATCATGGCAGGAGGGCAGGAACATCACTTGACCACCCACATTCTCAGCTTGTAGCCACACCTTTTGTTCCCGGGTATATCAGAAATAAGATGTTGGAATCCCAGAGATATTATGATGATTCCGGAAGATGTGTATATTGCGATATTATTGATTATGAGATGAAGTCGAAAGAGAGACTTGTCTATGTGAATGATAAATATATTGCTGTGGCTCCTTATGCTTCAGTGGTTCCATACAATATAGTGATATATCCAAAAAAACATCAGTCCTGTTTTGCAGAGATAAGAGAAGAGGATCTTTTAGATCTTGCCGGAGTTCTGCAGACGGTACTTAAAAAGTTATACGGTCTTCTAAATGACCCGGATTATAATTTTGTAATAGACAGCAGTCCCATAGATCAGTCGGGAAACAGGCATTATCACTGGCATGTAGAGATATTGCCACGGCTCAGTACCAGGGCAGGTTTTGAAATAGGTTCCGGGATGAATATAAATTCTATCCTGCCGGAGACCTGCGCAGAAAATCTAAGGAACCAGAAGCTTCACCGATAGTAAGAAGTTAGAAGCCTGAAAATAAATCTGCTTTGTGTGCTTTATTTAAATAGATAATGTGTGATATTATTTATATAATAATAGAAGATCTTAAAAACCATAACCTATTAGCAAATATCAAGTAATGAGGAGGTATAATGGCAACACTGGAAAAAATCGAAGGCATAGGAGCAAAGTATGGCAAGCAGCTGGCACAGATAGGGATAAGGACCACTGAAGCTCTATTGAAAAGGGGTGCCGACCCAAAAGGGAGAAAAGAGATAGAAGAGGCAAGCGGTATTGGACATAAACTTATCCTGGAGTGGGTGAACCTGGCAGATCTTTTCAGGGTCAGGGGCATAGGCGAAGAATATTCAGATCTCCTGGAAGAGGCTGGAGTAGACACAGTAGTCGAGTTATCTAAAAGAAAACCGGAAAATCTATATAAAAAGATACTTGAAGTCAATAGTGCGAAGAAGCTTGTCCGACGGCCCCCCTCAGAGGGAATGGTAGCGGAATGGATAAAATTAGCGAAAAAACTTCCGCGGGGAGTTTCATACTAACGGAATAATCTAATAGTCAGGCTGAGGCCTTTTTTAAGGCCTCAGAGACTTATAAATAGTATCTGATGAAAATATCAGGCAAGGGACCTGAAATGGAGGCCTATAAGGGAAAACCCTATGGCATATGGGAACATATCCCGTTTTTTAATCAGGCTCCATAGAATAAGTTTCCAGAAATAAGTTCTTCCTCTTTGCTTGATGCCAAGAAGCCATAATGAACTGAGAAAAGCCCTTATATGATAAAACTTCAATTTAGATGTTTTTACTTTAACAGGCTTATATTCTTTTAACAGGGTCTTTATTCTCGCATAATAGCATTTAGGTGAATATATTGTAGAAGTAACCTTTTTATAGCCTTCTACAAGGAGATCCGTATCCATCTTTGGTATGAAATTAAGAGCGCCCGTCCCTGTATTGTTACCGGTAGCTTTCTTTACCAGTCTGTCTGACTTCTCGAGCCGCTGGTACAATCTGGTTTTTGGAAGAGCAGTAAGAATCCCGACCATAGCAGTCACTATTCCGCTTTTTTGAATAAAGTCTATCTGCCTCTGGAAGATAGAAGGCTGGTCGCTATCAAATCCTACTATGAATCCGGCCTGGACCTCAAGACCGCCGTTCTGTATGATCTTAACTGATTCTACAAGATCCCTGCCTTTGTTTTGTACCTTTCCGCATTCATTCAGACCTTCCGCATCAGGAGTCTCTATTCCTACAAATACGGAGGTAAAGCCTGCCTTTGCCATTGAACTGATCAATTTCCTGTCATCTGCAAGGTTTACCGAGACCTGCGTATTGAAAGAAAATGGATATTTTCTTTCTTTCTGCCATTTTATTAAAGCAGGGAGATAATACTTCTTAAGCCTGGCTTTACTTCCGATTAAATTATCATCTACAAAGAATACGCCAGCTCTCCACCCGATCCTATAAAGTGATTCCAGCTCTGCAAGGACCTGTTCCACGGCCTTCAGCCTGGGCACCCTGCCATTAAGCTGCACTACATCGCAGAACTCACAGTCAAAAGGGCATCCTCTTGAAAACTGAAGACACATTGAATTATAGTAGGAAGTATTTATAAGGCTCCAGTCGGGAACAACTGATTTTGATATATCCGGGAAGCTGTCATTTTTATACATCTTTTTCAGCTTTCCATCTTCAAGGTCCTTTATTACTTTATGAAAATAACCTTCTACTTCGCCAAGAACCAGGTGGTCGACTTCGGGGAATTCTTCATATCCGGTGGTAAATAGCGGACCTCCTGCCACGACAGGCTTGCCAAGTTTTTTTGCCAGTGCTATTACTTTTTTTGATGTTTCTTTCTGCACTATCATAGCGCTGATAAATACATAATCGGCCCATTTAATATCCTTTTCTTCAAGTCTATCAGTATTCATATC
>CBEVGD010000049.1:0-13103 GCA_965549355.1 uncultured bacterium
ACGATTATTCAAAAATCACTACCGCATGGGGCCGCCCCTGATGAATTTTATGAAATGGTGATTATTGAGACATGAAATCGTGATCTTACACATTGAGTACATTCTTTTAAATGTTTACAAAATAATCCATATTTTATAATATTTAATCCATTTTAAGTGTAAAAATTTATGTTAAAATTATAATAATGTTAATATTGTAAGATATTTTAGGGAGAAACAATATGCAAGAAATAATTAATATTGGAGTCATAGGCTGCGGCAATATAAGTGGACAATATATGACCGCTATGAAAACATTTCCAATGGTAAAAATCACTGGCTGTGCGGACCTGGATATGAAAATTGCTGAAAAAAAAGCAGAAGAATATGATTTTACCGCAATGAGTATTGATGATTTGTTAAATGATAGAACAATCGATATCATTTTAAATCTGACTATTCCTAAAGCTCACACGGAAGTTAATTTAATGGCTCTACAGTCGGGAAAACATGTTCATTGTGAAAAACCTCTTGCCACTTCCCGAAAGGAGGGTGCAAAGGTTCTGAAGCTCGCCAGAGAAAAAGGTCTGCTTGTCGGCTGCGCCCCGGATACTTTCCTGGGAGGAGGATTGCAGACCTGTCGAAAAATTATTGATGATGGCTGGATCGGCAAACCTGTTGCCGGAACAGCTTTTATGATGTGCCACGGACATGAGAGCTGGCATCCTAATCCTGGTTTTTACTATCTTTCCGGAGGGGGTCCACTATATGATATGGGGCCGTATTACATTACGGCTCTAATTAATTTGCTTGGTCCGGTAAAACGTGTTTCTGCGGTGTCGGCAATGACATTTAAGGAGCGTCTGGCTACCAGTAAAGAGCAATATGGAAATATTCTTCCGGTGGAAGTACCGACTCATATCACGGGAATTTTAGAATTCTGCAATGGGGCGGTTATAACAATGGTTATGAGTTTTGATGTCTGGCATCACAGCAATCATAATATAGAGATTCATGGAGAACTTGGCAGTTTGCAGGTTCCGGATCCAAACACTTTTTGGGGTCCCGTAAAAATAAACCAGAGAGGAGAAGATAGCTGGCAGACTGTTCCACTTTCTCATGGATATACAGATAAAATGAGGGGTATCGGTGTTGCAGACATGGCATGTGCGATAAAAGAAAAAAGAGTAAACCGCTGCAGCGGAGAATTAGGATACCATGTCCTTGATGTCATGGAGGCAATTGGCGAATCATCAGAGCAGGGAAGATATATCGATACCCGGAGTGCGGTTGAAAGACCAAAACCGTTGGTGCTCGGTCTCCGTGATGGGGAAATAGCCTGAAGCTAAAGTTTGACGGTTAAAAAAGTTCTCAGGCAGAATGAGAGATGGCCAAAGGTCCAATAGTTTAGCTAAGAAAGGAATATCGTTTTATGAGGAAGAAAGCATTGATAACCTGGGGTGGCTGGGATGGCCATGAACCCGAGAAGTGTTCAAAGATATTCTCAGAAGTATTGAAGAATGAAAATTACGATGTCGAAATAGCAGATACTCTGGATATTTATCTTGAATCAGAGAAAATGAGCTCCATGGACCTTATTGTCCCTGTGTGGTCGATGAGTGAGATTACCAAAGAACAGGAAAAGGTCCTGCTTGAAACAATTAAATCAGGAGTTGGGATCGCCGGTTGTCACGGAGGAATGGGGGACTCATTTAGAAATAATACTGAATATCAATGGATGGTAGGGGGACAATGGGTCGCCCATCCAGGGAACATTGTTGATTATACTGTTAATATTAAAAGCGATGACCCTATCGTGAAAGATATAAGTGATTTTAAAATGAATTCTGAGCAATATTACATGCATGTAGATCCGGGGAATGAAGTCCTGGCAACAACGACATTTTCCGGAAAATATGGAAATTGTGAGTGGATTTCAGGTACTGTGATGCCCGTAGTCTGGAAACGGATGTATGGAAAGGGAAGAGTTTTTTATTCCTCGCTAGGGCATATTGCTAAAGACTTTGATGTGTTTGAAGCAAAAGAAATAATGCGCCGCGGCATGATCTGGGCGACCAGATAAATTATATTTAAAGGGTACTCAAGCAATTAGACAATTTGCCGAGACATTTTCTGCTCCGGTATCATGATCTATGGTGATTATTGAATCTGATAACCTTGATTATAGTAACTTGCTATCCATGATAATGAGCTATAAAATAGAAATAGTAAATATTATTGCCAAATAAAATTTGTTCAGAGAGGGAGTAATTTATGTCTGTTATTAAAGAAAGGATGACAGAACTTATTAAAGATCAGCCGGAAGACTCTTCATATGAAGAAATTCTTAGAGAGTTAGCCTTCGAAACGATGATTACACGAGGTTTGAGAGATTCAAGAGAAGGAAAATCAATTTCCAATGAAGAAATGGAGCGCAGGATCAGCGCATGGCAGAAATAAGATGGACAGAAGAAGCTACATTATGGCTTCAGGAGATAAATGATTATCTGTCACAAAATAATCCCCTGGCAGCTTATGAAGTAGTAAAGGGGATTTATGATAAAGCTCAGATTTTAAAAAAGTATCCAAAAATAGGTTACAAATACAGAGATGAGCCAGAAGGTGAAATAAGAATACTTCTTTATGGTCATTATAGAATTGCGTATATCTTTAAAGAAGATACCATAGAAATTCTCGGTATCTTTCATAGTGCACTTAAAATTGAGAATTATATCAGAACATAGAAAGTTACTTTATACGATATCGTTATTTTTCGGATATTCAGAGTTCTATGCACAATGGGAAGATGATTCTACGATCATGCATTCGGATCCAGAGATGTAAGGAATAAATGTCTACTTTTGGGGGATCATAGGATAATGAGCCAGAGCAAATTCTTATAAATTAAATTTAAACTGCCTTAAATACAATTAGACTGAAAGGATTGACGTAAATACTTTTTGTGATAGCATATGAATGCGCATTATATACTGGCACCGGAAAGGCCCCGGGGTCTGCTGGGACCAGTGTGTTGCCTTAAGAAAAATTATTTTAATATTTGAGATTTTTAGCGTATAGAAAACCGGAGGAGCAGATGTCTTTGTATCTCGGCTATGATATAGGATCAATAAGTGTAAACCGCGCTGTGCTGGATAAAGAAGGAAAGATCATTTCAGTCCTTCCATATACCAGGCATCATGGCGATCCGGTAAAAATAGTAATAAGCGATCTTAAAAAACTTTTTGGGGAATTTGGAGAGGAAAGTATCGCAGGAATATGCTTTACGGGTTCAGGGGGCAAGGAAATTGCCTCCCACCTCGGGATAGATTTTACCAATGAGATAGAAGCAATAACCACAGCCATAAAGAAGCTGGCGCCTGATACTATGTCCATAATAGAGATTGGCGGCCAAGACTCCAAATTCATTGATCTTGATGGCGGAGACTATGCAATGAACGAGCTATGTGCCGCAGGGACAGGGTCATTTCTTGACCAGCAGGCTTCAAGATTCGGCCTGACCATAGAAGAATTCGCCGGTCTTGCCCTGAATTCAAAGAACCCTTCAACGATAGCCGGCAGGTGCAGCGTATTTGCAAAGACAGATATGATACATCTGCAGCAGGAAGCTGCAAGCGATGAGGATATTACAATGGGACTATGCTATGCAATGGCAAGAAGCTTTAAGGCCCAGATTGCCAGGCGCAGCATATTCACGGCCCCGGTCATCTTCTGCGGCGGCGTATCATTTAACAAAGCTATGGTGAAGGCATTTGAAGATACGCTTGACCAGAAAATAACCATACCCCGATATCAGGCTTCGATGGGAGCTATAGGAAGCGCTCTTTCTATTATTGAAAAGAATAAACAGACCACCACTAAAAAAGATGATATTTTAGCCAGGCTCACGGATTATATGGAAAACTTTGCCTACACAAGGGAGACTTTTAAACCTCTACGGATAAATAAGTCTGTTCTTCCGGAAGTAAAAGACGGGCAATATGAATTCGGTCCCGGGAAAACAAAAGTATATATAGGGATAGACGTCGGATCAATATCTACAAATGTGGTAGCTATCGACGGAAATAAAAAACTTATTGCAAAAAAATATTTAAGGACCGCAGGAAGGCCCATAGAGGCAGTCAGAAAAGGTATTGCCGATATTGCAAAAATGCTCGGAGATAAAGTAGAGATAAAGGGTGCAGGTACGACCGGTTCCGGAAGGTATCTTACGGGAGACTTTGTAGGGGCAGATATCGTGATCAATGAGATAACGGCGCAGGCGACTGCAGCAGCGGATATCGATCATGAGGTAGACACTATATTTGAGATAGGCGGACAGGATTCAAAGTTTATCTCCCTGGAAGACGGAGTGGTGGTGGATTTTGAGATGAACAAGGTCTGTGCCGCCGGGACAGGCTCTTTCCTGGAAGAGCAGTCTGAGAGATTTGATATTAAGATTGAGGATTTTGGAGATATTGCACTTAATGCAAAGAACCCGCTGAATCTCGGTGAGCGCTGCACAGTCTTTATGGAGACCAATGTATATTCTCATTATCAGAAAGGCGCCAGGATCGAGGACCTTCTCGCAGGGCTTGCATATTCTATAGTAGCGAATTATATAAACCGCGTTGTCGGAAGAAAAAAGATAGGGAAAAAGATATTTTTCCAGGGCGCTGTTGCATTCAACCGCTCAGTAGTGGCAGCTTTTGAGAGTTATATCGGTGGCAAGATAATAGTGCCCCCCGATCATGAAGTAACCGGAGCAATAGGTGCGGCTATAAGGGTGATGCAGGAGGTAAAAGAAAAGGATCTTAAGACCGGTTTCAGGGGTTTTGACGAAATATCCCGGATCAAGTATTCACAAAGCTCCTTTGAGTGCAGGGGATGCCCGAATCATTGTGAGATAAAAAAGATCTCGATGACGGGAAGACCGCCGCTTTTTTACGGCGGAAGGTGTGAAAAATATGAAAAGTCGAGCGATAGAGTCAACAATATACCGGACTATTTTGCCATGAGGGAAGAACTGCTTATGGATTCATATAAGCATAGCCTGCCGGAAGACGGTCCAAAAGATAAAAGAAAAACAGTGGGGATGCCTTATGCCATGCTGACATTTGAGTTCTATCCTTTCTGGAAAGCATTTTTTACCGAACTTGGGTTTGACCTTATATTATCGGATAAGACGAATAAAAAAATAATCAATGACGGTGTCCAGGCTGCGGTATCGGAGACCTGTTTTCCGATGAAGGCTACTCTGGGCCATGTCATAAACTTAATGGAGAAGGGAGTCGATTATCTCTTCCTTCCCACTACAAGGGATATGCCCACCAAGAAGTCAAATATAAAGGGAGAGAGGACAGGAAGTTATCCCTGTCCGTTCATACAGGGGACATGGTCGATAGTAAAGGCGGCTATTGATACGGGGGACATAGAGGTCCTTACTCCCATAATCAATTTCTCATATAAGGAATATGCCAGGGAAGTACAGCTGATGAAGCTTGGGAGAGGATTGGGCCGCAGCAAGAAAGATGTGCGGAAAGCGACAGACGAAGCCTATAGCGCCCAGAGCAGATTCTACTCCGGCCTTAAAGAACTGGGCAGAAAAGTGATGTCAGAGCTGGGCGGGGACGAGACAGCGATAGTGGTGTCCAGCCGTTCATATAATAGCTGCGATAGCGCCATCAGCATGGATGTTCCCAAAAAGCTAAGGGGACTCGGCCTGAAGGTGATACCGATGGATTTTCTTCCCGTAAACGAAATAGACCTTTCAAAAGATTGGCCAAATCTTTACTGGGAATTCGGGGAAAGGATACTGAGTGCGGCAGAGATAATAAAGAAGGACCACAGGCTGTATGCTACATATATCACAAATTTCGGATGCGGGCCCGACTCATTTATACTTCAATATTTTGAAAGGCAGATGAATAAACCCTTTTTAAAGCTTGAAGTAGATGAGCATTCTGCGGGAGCCGGAGTCATAACACGGTGTGAAGCATTTATTGATTCTCTTATTAATATAAAAAATAGGGAGAAAAGAAAGGAAAAGGCAGCTGATAGCGGGAAAGGAAAAACATCTCCTGAAATTGATAAATATCCGGAAAACAGCAGCGATAGCGTCCTTCTGCAGGGAGGGATTATCGCGGATAAGAATATTGATATCAGCAGCCTGCCTGAAGCTACATTCAAGAAGGATCAGGGAAGGACCATATATATCCCGTATATGAGCGATTCTGCAATAGTATTAAAGCATGCCTTCCGCTCAGCCGGAGTCGATGCACAGATGCTTCACTCAGATGACGAGACCCTTAAATGGGGCCGCAGGTATACCCTCGGGAAGGAATGCTATCCTTTTATAATAACTACAGGCGATATTATAAAGACTCTTAAGAACAGTGATCCAAAAAAGGCGGCATTTTTAATGCCCCAGACTAATGGGCCCTGCCGTTTCGGCCAGTATAATAAGATGCAAAAGATAATAATAAGAGAGCTCGGGTATTATGATGTGCCCATAATCGCACCCGGCGCCCCTGAGAACAGCCAGTTTTACAGGGAATACGATATGCAGGGAAGGCGAGGTCTCGACCTTCTGGCAAAGGTCGGCCTGGGGCTGATCGCAGTAGATAATCTGAACAAGGCCCTCCGGCAGACAAGGCCGTATGAAAAACAAAAGGGAAGCACCGAGAAGATATATGAACAATATATCGGCAAGGTATGCAACTGTATTGAAAATGATAATTCTTCAAATATCCTTAACAGGGTAACAGCGGTCCTTTCTATGGCAAGGGCCGATTTTGAAAAGATTCCGGTAGTGAAGACTGAGAGACCCCTTATCGGCATAGTGGGGGAGATCTTTGTCAGAAATCACCCATACAGCAATAATGAGATAATAAGGAATATAGAGGCTCTTGGCGGAGAAGTAGATATACCCACTATGGGCGAGTGGCCGGAGCATACCTCTGCTACAAGGAGGATAGATATAATAACAAGCCAGACGGACCTTTTCTATAAGATAGTCAAATATTTCTCCAGCAATGGAAATGGCTCCGAGCTTACAAGGACCACTGAAAGCTTCAGTGAACTTATAGGTGGATTTATGGGCGGGATCAAATTTTTTGCGGCCAATAGATATTTTGACCGCTATATTGCAAAATGCCAGAAAAGATTTGCAAAGCCATTTAAAGGTTTTCTCAGGGATGAGCATGAAGGTAAGATATATGATGTCTGGGACAATGCCGAACCATATATTATCAAATGGTTTGGAGAAGCGGCCCTATCGGTAGGAAAATCAATAGAATGGGCAGAAAACGGTGCCAATGGGATCATCAATGTACTACCCTTCACATGCATACCGGGAAATATTGTAAATGCAATATCCAAAAGCATAAAGGAAGAATACCATATACCATGGCTCAATCTTGCTTTTGATGGACTGGAGCAGGGGACGACCCAGACCAGGCTTGAAGCTTTCATGTACCAGACCAGGCAGCATATGAAGAATAAGAAATAGAATGCCCCATACCAATTCCCGGACAGGCTCCTGGTTTTAAAATAGCTCCCATTAAGATATTATTGTTTTAAATGATTTAATATATTTTTAGGGCTGCAGATATTATGAAAGGATTATTTATAACATTTGAAGGACCTGATGGTTCCGGGAAGACGACACAGATAGAACTTCTTACCGGTTATCTGAAAGAAAAGGGCCGGGAAGTCGTGACTGCGATCGAACCCGGCGGGACAAAGCTGGGAAAGAAAATAAGGCATATGCTTCTCGATAAGGAAAATACAGGCATGTCGCACACTGCCGAGACTCTTCTGTTTCAAGCTTCGCGGGCAGAGCTGGTTTCAAAGGTCATATCACCGGCGCTAAAAGCGGACCGCATAGTTATCTGTGACAGGTTTTTTGATTCCACGATAGTCTATCAGGGAATCGCACGCGGCCTTGGAAAGGAAAAGATACTTGATATGAGCCTGTGGGCCACCGGCGGGCTGGTGCCCGATCTTACATTCCTTCTTTCTCTTGATGTGAGCCGGGGCGAGGAGAGGATATCAGGCTCTCTGCGGGATAGGGACAGGATAGAGATGGAAGAAGATAAATTCAAACAGAAGATCTGCGAGGGTTATCTTGAGCTTGCAGAAGAGTTTAAAGGTAGGATAATTTCCATAGACGCAGGGCAGGAAATCAAAGCAGTGTTTAATACCATAAGGGAAAAAGTGGACGGGGAACTAAGAAAAAGATGAGATTATTTCAGGAACTTAAGTTCCTATTAGATAACAACACTAACCAATCAAATATAAAGCTTCTTTCAGGGATGATAGATGATGAGCATATCTCCCATGCGTATCTCTTTGCAGGAAATAATATGGAACAGCTCCACAGGCTGGCCCTTTCATTCGCAGCATGCATAAACTGCAGGGATGGAGGCTGCGGCCATTGCAGCGTGTGTGCTGCGACTACCGGCGGAGTACATCCAAATGTCCACATTGTGGAGCCGGAAGGAAATATTCTGAGGATTGGGGAGATATCAAACCTTCAGAGATTTATGGGAATGAGCGCTTATGGCCCCGGAAGGAAGATATGTATTATAAAGGAAGCAGAGCTTATGAATACAGAAGCTGCAAACAGGCTCTTAAAAACACTGGAGGATCCTCCGGATCCTGAATCTGTATTTATACTTCTCTCAGAAGACACAACAATCATGCTTCCCACTATCGTATCGCGCTGTCTTGCATATAAATGGAAATTTGAATTTGATAAAAGCAAGGATGGAGAAGCGGATTTCATGATTCTGGAAAGATATCTGGATAGTGGACTGAGGGAAATAATAGGTGAAGGCGGGGTCAAGCCCGCCCTGCTCGATCTCTCGCTGCGCATCCTTGAGATATCGAAAAAGATGGAAGCAGGCTTGAAGACCGGCATGGAAAAAGAAATTGCCGGGATAAAGGACAGCGGACATGCAAAAGAAGATATAAGCAGGTATCTTGCGGTACTTAAGTCCAAACATAAAAGACAGCTGGCAAAATTTAAAAAGTTGGGTATAAGCAGGGTTTTTGATATAATATCAGCCTGGCTCGAGGATATTATTTCGGTAAAAATGGGGATGGGCCGGGAAGATTTAAATTTTGAAAAAAATCATACTTTTATAAATAATAGATTAAAAGGCATAAAGACCGGAGATATTCTTAAACTGTTGGAGAATATTGAGGGGAACAGGATGTATCTGGGCTATTCATTAAATTCCGAACTGGCCCTGGATAATATCTTTCTTCAGGTCAAAAGCCTTAAATTCAAGAGGTGAAGCTTATGGCTTTGATGATAGGCATAATGTTTAAAAAGAACGATACGGTCCATTATTTTGATCCTGCGGAAATGAAGGTCAAGGTAGGGGACAGGGTCATCTGCCATATGGAAGATGCGCTTGAAATAGGGGAAGTCGCTGTCCCTGTTGTTGAGACAAAGGAGCAGGATATAACTTCTCCATTAAATAAGCTGGTCCGGAAGGCCACCTATTACGACCTTTCGGTGGATGAATTGAACAGGAAAAAGGAAAAAGAAGGACTTAAAAAGTTTGGCGAGCTGACAAAAAAGTACGGTCTTATCATGAAGCTGGTAAGCGTGCATGTGATGTTTGATAAAAGCAAAATGGTATTTTTCTTTACCGCCGAAAAGAGAGTTGATTTCAGGGAGATGGTAAAGGAGCTTGCTACCTATTTTAAGATAAGGATAGAACTCAGGCAGATCGGAGTAAGGGATGAAGCAAAGATAATAGGCGGACTTGGACCCTGCGGAAGGAATCTTTGCTGCAAGAGTTTTCTTACTGACTTTGAATCTATTTCTATAAAAATGGCAAAGGACCAGAATCTTCCTTTGAACCCGCTTAAAATATCAGGAATATGCGGAAGACTTATGTGCTGTCTCAGATATGAATATGGTTCATATCAGGAATTTATAGATAATGCCCCGGAAGCAGGCGTTAAAGTAAAATCCTGTCATGGACTCGGTATAGTATGCGGCTATGAACCGCTTAAAGAATCGCTTGTATTATATCTTGATAATTCATCCAGGAAATCCGTACCGCTTTCAGAGGTTGAGATAACAAATGAAAGAGTGGAGCTTAATGAATACGGAGTGCCCTGCAATATGGATCATGTTAAGATGCAGGAGACTTCCGGAGATGAGAGCACAGGTAATGGCAGCAAGGATAAGGGCCGGAATAAAAATACCAGGAAAGAAAAGCGGTTTGGAAGACGAAGAAGAAGTGCCCCGGACAGAAAGGATAGGGGAAAGCAGACCGGAGAAGGCACCTCTAAAAGCAGTTGAGAAAGACTATTGCCGATGTAGCTCAATTGGTAGAGCAGCTCATTCGTAATGAGCAGGTTACTGGTTCAAGTCCGGTCATCGGCTCCAATAAAAACCGTATTGTTTTACCACCAATGGTCCGTTTCAGATAGTTTGATGAAAAAGGCTTTGTATCTAATAAACATATAAGAGATATTATAGAAATGAATATGTAAATTTTATTCTCTTTCATGACGTCCTCCAATTGTTATCAGAGTTATCGGTTTTTTCATATATTGTCTGATTATAATTATAACTCTATGTTTATATTTAAGCGAAGAAGAGATTTGATCTTAACTTTATCTTTTCTCCGGATACTGCAGACGATGGTTAAGCCAAGATTTTGCAAAAAGTGATAGTTGGCTGTGTTTTCTGGACGAAGTTCGAACTTTTTTTGAGGAAAATCAGCAACCAGATTTTTAGAACCTGCACCAATGATTCCATCCAGCACTCATGGTGGCTGAGTGAAACATATAGATCATCTCTCCGTTTTTTTCCCCAAAGACCTGCTCCAAAATGCAGCCGGGGCGGAAAGGGGGTCCGGGGGGAATTCCGCCCCGACCTTACCCTGATTCTTTTCTGTCGATATTTTCAGATGTTAGTTAGTTATTGAACACCAATATCTTCATATTCTATATCACTTACTCTATAAAAATAGTCATAAATAATTTCAGGTTTGACACCAGAACTTTCCGGGTAAGAAAAATATCCAGTAGGATACCAGGGGTATCCATCAATAGTTATGCTTAAATAAAGCTTCCCGGTACCTTTATAAGTTTTTAGATTAAGGGAGCAATTATGGGACAGAAACTCTTCTTCGCCAGTTATGTCTATTGGTATCCAGCCGTATCCTGGCAGCTTGATTTCAACCCATGCATGATCAGTTTCATATTTTTTATCGTCTTCACATGCAATAGTATATATAGGCACTCCCTGAATATACTTAGCCGGTATGCCCGCAGCTCTCAGGAGAGCTGTATAAAGGATGGAATAATCCATACAAGTGCCTTTACCTATTTTTAAGATCTCTGAGGCATTTATTTTTTCAGAATATTTCTCTTCCATCCTTTCATAATCATACTCAAGCTTACTTATTATAAAATTATTCAGTTTCTCAGCAATTTTGTAAGGATCGGTTTCATCCCCAACCACCGAAGCGGCTGCTTCAATTACTACAGGTGATTCACTATCGATATATTTTTCACTTTTTGTATATAGCTCCATATCTGTATCATCTGGGTTATAAGTTGTTATCAAATTATCTGAGTAATCTTTACAGTCGAACTCATATATAGTTACATCACAGGTTATCTTTGCTGATGCTGATTCTCCTTCAGAAATATCTTTAAAACTAAATTTATAAAAAAGGTTCCCGCTATTGTCTAATAGTTCCTCAACATTTTTACTATTTTTAGAACATTTTTCAACTATTTGAAATGGGAGTTGTGTTATTGGTGCTTCTACTCTACAGTGTACATTTACTAAATCACCGGGCCCTTTGTTTTCAATGCTATATTCAATCTCAATTCTGCATTTATGTTCTTTTAAGAGCATGATTGATCCAGCTGATTCAATTATTCTTATGCTTGTATAGGCAGTATTACTAAAGGTTCCATCTGAGACTGTCAATCCAATAATATATTCACCCATATTATCAAAAACATAAGACGGCTCTTTTTCAAAAATCTCTTTACCGTCCCCAATCTCCCATATAAAAGTTAATTCATCTCCATCCGGATCTGTTGAATTTAAACCTGACAAAAATACTGGCTTTCCTTTCTCAAAATAATAACCATCTGAGTCATCCTGGGTTATATCTATTTCTGCAGTTGGCGAGGTGTTTGTTTTCTTAGAAAATTCTACAATTAATTCTTTAGTAGGATCATCTGCTGATTCTTCAACTGATTCTAAAATTCCATTTAAATTGAAGCAGCATGAGCTTAAGAATAAAGACGTTGTTACTAAAAATGTTATTAAATATATTAAGAGAATTTTATTTTTAGTTTTCATTTATATTTTTAATCTTATTTATATTAAATAGTTATTATATCAGTTACATTAATTGTATTAAATCTTTTTATAAATATTACTTTAAAACAAATAAAATGTACAATCCACTTCAAAAACTGTTTTCATAGGTGTAGAAATGATAAGACCGCACGCTGGCCCATGACTTTAAAAATGCCTGGATTATAGCGGAAAAATATCACGGCGAGGCAGAGTGCGCAGAGACAACCTCTTATGATTTTGCAAAAAGTGAGACTTGGCTGGCCATAGCGGACGAAGTTAGAACCAGGATTATTAATTTAAATGAGGCTATTTTTATACCAGAATTGAGTTAGTTCTATTTTTCCTCATCCATCTGTTTTATTACTTCCTTTATTTTTCTATTTTCCCACTTACTGCCTTTACCAAATACAAAGGTTCTCATAGCATGCATAAAAACAGCAAAACCCCAGAAGCCAAAAGGATATAAATACCAAAAAAATCTATGGCCTTCCTCAAATTTACCCATTTGAAGTGTAGCCAGATTAATAATGGTTAATACTACAACCACCACAATAAAAATTATTAGATGAGTATAAAAATCTTTTATCTCTTTTACTCTTTTTTTGGCTTTGATATATTTTTCATCTTCCATTTGAAGCCTCCATTCTTCTAAACGATAATTAATTGTTTAATGTTTATAAACTTTTATATTTTGGCCTTATTTTCCAGTAGGAAAGAATTAGGCAATAAAGCGAAATAATAAATAAAGGTATATGAAGAATAACCAACCATAGTA
>CBEVGD010000050.1:0-13004 GCA_965549355.1 uncultured bacterium
CTAACGCCATTGTCAAAAAAATAATACCGGGATGTCTTAGTAATTTCTTTACGTAAATTGCGTGAAAAACCTCTAATATTAATTAGAACAAAAGACTTTTCCAGTAAATCTAAATACCGGGCAACAGTATTCTTGCTCAGCCCCAGGTTCTTACCTATTTCATGAAGAGAAACTTCATGACCGATTTGAAAAGCAATCAACCTTAATAAATCAAGAATCTTTTTTGAATTACGGATTTTCTCAAGTTCCAAAATATCTTTATAGAGATAAGAATCGCGTATCTGATGTAGGAATTCAATTTTTTCATCAAAACTGGTACCTGTGATTATCTCCGGATACGTACCAAAAATCAGGAGATTTTCGAGATTTTCCTGGATATAGAATGGCCCAAAATTATCACTTAATTCGATTGCTGAAAAAGGATAGAGTATTAAAATTCTTTGTCTCCCAACTAGTGGTTCACCAATCTTGTTCGAAAGATCAAAAGAAGAGGATCCAGTAGCAATTATTTGTATTCCTGGAATCTGATCAACAATAATTTTTAACCCCTGTCCAATATTTTCGATTTTTTGTGCTTCATCAATCACTATTAGGGCATAGCCTTTGAAAAAAGGAATTATTTTGGAAAAGTCACTTGATTCCAATATATTTTTTAACTGCATATTTTCCCCGGTACTTGTATAGACTTTCCCTTTATAATCGCTGAGAAAATGATTCACTAAAGTAGTTTTACCTACTCTCCGGGGACCATATATGACTAGTACTTTATTTGGCACAAGATAATTCTTAATTTTAGATGTATAATACCGTTTTAACATGGGTTAAGTGTACCAAATTTACTGATTAGAGTCAATATACTGACATAAAAAAGACGATTATAGTCAATTTGGTTTTCTGATATGCATAAATCTGTTATTAATATTTTATCATTATTGCGTTCAGCAGCAGTATTTTCTTCCGCCAGAAATACTACATGCGTAAGCCCATAGAAATTTATTAAAAGTACCGATAAGTCCTTGTTGTGTGGTTGATATTATTATAGAATCAAGAAGATTTAAGGGCTGATTGAAAACTAAATATATGCTTCGAGTCTTCAATTCCTAATAAGCCAAAAGCTTATGGATTGCTGACCGGTAGGGTGTAACGGGTAACGGTTGCGCCTCCCAGTGTGGAAAGGAGTAAAAAGGGTGGCTGATATTATTTAAATATCTGCGGCCCTGATATGGACCATGGAGCATTTTCATTTGAAGATGCTTTTTCATTTGGTCATACCATCCTTTCTATGTGCGGAAAGGATTTTTTATTTATAGGAGAAAGGAACTTATGAGAAAAAGTATAAGAAAATTTTTCATAAGGTTTACTGTTTTTGACCTTATTATAATCGCTCTGGTGGCAGCTCTTGGAATAGCCACGAAACCTGTGATCGTCCCACTGGTCCATATGATAACCGGTCCCCTTTTTATTCCGGGGGGAGCAGTTGCCGGCGGATTTTATATGATGTGGATAGTTGTAGGAGCGGGTATAACACAGAAAAGAGGTACTGCCACCCTTATTGCGCTTGTGCAGGCAATATTGGTCATAGCCATTGGAGTATTTGGCACCCACGGGATAATGAGCCTGGCAACATATCTGATACCTGGCCTGGCCGTTGATCTATTTTTGATTATAAGCAGGCAGAACTGCAGGAATATAGTATCCTGTTTTTTTGCAGGAATGATAGCAAATATTGCAGGAACAGTGATGACAAATCTCATATTTTTCAAACTGCCATGGATACCGCTTCTACTTACTATTGCAGCAGGCGCCTTATCAGGAGGTCTGGGAGGGCTTCTGGCCCATAGTCTTATCAAGGGGTTTAAGAAGATAGATATCACCGGTTTTAAAACCACAGGGAGGAAAAATTAATTGAAAAGATCTATATGGATCATGATCACTATATTTGCGTTTGTACCATATATTGTCTTTTCACCCGGCCAGTAACCGGACAAAAGGGAGGTGAAAATATGAAAAAGAAAAATTTAATCATTATTCTCTCAGTAGTAGCAATTCTTGTAGCCGTAGTAGGGGTGACGGCAATTTTAAATTCAAGCAGTATCAGACAGAGGAAAGAGCAGCAGGACAATGCCTGTATAATAATAAAAAGGGGCGGAGAAGAGATTGCAAGCATTGATATGGAATATATAAGCTCAGCGGGTGAAGAAAGCTTTCAGGCAGACCTGGATACAGGCGAAACAGATCCCGAGGAACATCAATATAGCGGTGTCCCCTTTATCAAAGTACTGAATTCACTGGGAATAAGTCTGGATGGAGTTGAAGCGGCAATAGTCAAAGCCCTGGACGGATATACAATGGCCTTTGATATTTCTGAAGTAGAGGATGAAGAAAATATGTATATAGTATATAAAATCGATGGGCAGTATCTAAAAGATAAGAGCCAGGGCGGCTCGGGACCATATCAAATAATTATAAGAAAGGATCCATATAGCCAGAGATGGTGCAAATTTGTGATGGAGATAGACCTTCAATGAACTGTCCGGTAAAAATAAAAGATCTTTGTTTCCGCTATGATGTAGATGGCGAAAACATTTTAAATGGCATAAGCCTGGAAGCGGAAAGAGGAGAGATAACTGCGATAATGGGACCCAGCGGAAGCGGAAAGAGCACTCTTTGCTACTGCATTATGGGAATAATACCGCATATATATGGAGGAGAGCTAAAGGGAGAAGTCCATATATTTAATGAGCCCGTACGAGGGATGAAAGTGCCTGAAATAGCTACAAAAGCCGGTATTATATTCCAGGACCCCGATACGCAGCTCTTTTCTCCCACTGTGGAAGATGACATAGCCTTTGGACCGGAAAATCTTTGTCTTGAGCGCAGTGAGACCGGCAGAAGAATAGAGAAGAGCCTTGGACTCGTGAGGATGGATGAGCACAGGTACTCGGACCCCGGCCGTCTTTCAGGCGGGGAGAAACAATTGATCGCTATTGCTTCTGTGCTTTCCCTGCACCCGGAAGTGATCATATTTGATGAAGCAATGTCGCAGCTGGATGAAGAATCAAGACACAGGGTAAAGTCTATTATCAAAGAGTTAAAAAATGAGGGAAAGACAATTATTGTCGTAGAGCATGAGACCGGCAATCTGGATATTGCAGACCGGTTATTTATTCTTGAAGACGGTGCTTTATTGGAAAAAGGTATTAACAATTTTAGGGGCCGGTGTGCATCATTATAGTAGGGAGGTCCTTTGGAATTTTTGGAATTTAAAAAAGTAGATTTTAGATATAATGGAAGCGGCCAGCTTTTTAAGAGCATTGACTTATCTATTTCCAAGAAGATATGTACCGCTATCACAGGGCCAAATGGAAGCGGAAAGACGACTCTTGGAAAACTTATGACAGGCATACTGGAGCCTGGAGAAGGTTCGGTTTTTCTTGAAGGAAAGGACCTTTCAACAGTCACGCCCGGACAGACCGGAAGAAAAATAGGATATCTTTTCCAGAACCCTGATCTCCAGATATTTACCCTCAGCGTAAAGGAAGAGCTTTCATTTACCCATAGATTTCTGGGGGACCCATCTGAGAATATAGAGCCGGAAGTGGACAGAATGCTTGAACTATTCCATCTCTCCGGCCTTAAGGAACAGGTTCCTTTTAATCTCAGCCGGGGGGAAAGGCAGAGGCTGGCACTGGCATCGGTGATGATGAGTGGGCCCGATTATCTTATCCTTGATGAGCCGACTACCGGACTTGACAGTATCCGTAAAAAAATATTGCTGGATATACTTAAGGGTCAGCTTAGAAATGGCACAGGAATGTCGATTATAAGCCATGACCATGATTTTATTGGAAAACTTTCACATAGGATAATTGAGATAGATGATGGAAGGCTGATAGAAAAAGATGTTTAAAAGATTGGATGTCAGGACAAAAATAATACTTGTACTATGCCTGTCCACGCCGGCGGTATTGGTCCAGGACCCATATATGCTAACTGTGGTCCTCATAATATCCATCCTGTTTTCTATTTTTATAGGAAGTGATCTGAAGAAGATCCTAAGGAGCCTTTCCAGAATATGGTATATATTTTTCACCCTTATACTTGTACAGAGTATCTTCACAGGGTCCGGGATGGAACTCCTATCTATAGGCAGATTCACTATTCTCACAGGTGGAGGGATCGTAAAGGGTGTAGAATTCATGCTCAGGCTTTTGATAATAATAGTATCGGCCACAATAATGACTACTTCAAATCAGAGGGAGATAGTGCAGGGGCTTAATCAGTGGAAAGTGCCTTATGAGATCTCTTTTATGGTCTCTATTGCCATAAGGTTCTTACCCATGCTTGCTGCCGAAATAAAAAATACACTCATCGCCATACAGCTCAGGGGGATAGATCCCCGTAAGCTGAAGTTCTCAAAAAGGATAAAGCTTTACCGGTATATTTTCAGCCCCGTATTGATAAATACAGTCAAAAAGGCCCAGAAGCTGTCTATTGCCATGGAAGCCAGGGCCTTCAGGGCATATCCCGGGCGCACCAGTTATCTAATACTGAAATTTGCCAGAATCGATTATTTTATAATCTCCATATCTCTGGTATTAATGACAGCTATACTGTTTTTTTATTATTATTTTTAAAATGAGAGGATACGGCTATGAAAGCATTCTCAGTCATAGGGACTTCCAAAACCGGTAAGACTACTGCAATTGAAAATATAATCAGGGGACTTAAGAAAAGAAATTATTCAGTGGGTTCAATAAAGGAGATACATTTTGACAGCTTTGCAATAGACACTCCCGGCACAAATACGGATCGCCACAGACAGGCAGGTTCTGAACTTGTGACAGCGAGGGGGCATCATGAGACTGATATAATGTTCCCATCTAAACTGCCTATTGAGGATATACTGAGATATTATGACCAGGACTATGTCATAATGGAAGGGGTAAAAGATCATAATATACCGAAAATCGCCTGTGCGGATAAAGAAGATGAGCTGGAGAAAATATTTGACCGGAGTGTTTTTGCTGTTTCGGGAAAAATAGGGGCAAGACTCGATGGATTTAAGGGTACTCCGGCAATGGACCCGATTTCTGAAGCAGAGAGGCTTGTGGACCTGATTGAGGAAAAAGTCTTTGATGTACTGCCTGATTTTCCAGCCACCTGCTGCGAAGAATGCGGCTTTGACTGCAGGGAGCTTTGCTGCAGGATACTTGAGGGAAAATCAGTAAGGAAAGATTGCATCATTTCAAATTCAAATATCAAACTGATCATAGATGGCAGGGAAATCGATATGGTACCATTTGTCCAGGATATACTAAAAGGCACCCTGGAAGGTGTGATAAAAAATCTTGAAGGCTACAGGAAGGGAAAGACAATAGAGATAAAAATAGGTTGATAAGGAGCCTGTCCGAGATGAAAAGTAAGGCAAATATAAAAGTAAAAGATATTTCAGGATTTTCAAAGATCCGGAAGTTCTACAGCAAGAGAAATGAAGTATATCTGGTAGAAGATAGCAGTGACTCGGTTGGAGAAAATTATGTGCTTAAAATATTTAAAGGCAGGCAAAAGGAGAAACGAAAGAGGATCGAGGAAAATTTCTTAAAGGATCTAAGTAAATCCTTTCTGAATGTCCCGGAGCTTCTATTAACTGGAAAAGATTATTTATTGATGGAATATATAAAGGGGGACACCTTTCTGGACATTCTTATACAGCATGAGGAAGGCAGCAGCTGTGATGACCGGCCTTTTTTAATGGTCATTGATTTCATATATGATTTTTACCGGCATACCCTAAAGTCAGCCGGGCAAAGCTATATATTAAAAGATATAAATCTGAGGAATTTTATATATAAAGGGGATCAGTTATACCAAATTGATTTTGAAGACTGTGCTCCTGGATATATTGAAGAGGACCTTGGAAAGCTTTTTGCATTTATACTGACTTATGATCCTGTTTTTACAGACTGGAAGATATCACGGGTAAAGGATCTTTTTAAGTACCTGTCGGATAAGTATTCTGCTGATATTGACAGCATTAGATCAGAGATGAAAAAGGAGCTTATTTCAATAGAGGACCGCAGGAGCCTTGAGATACCTTTTGATAAAATAGATAAGTATCATATCTAAATCGGCGGATATTATATGAAATTACCCCAAACGATAAGAAAGGTAAAAATTGATAAAAAAAGATGATATATTTAAAATAGTCGCTCCATGTGGTCTATTATGTTATACATGTGACGGATTAGAAGGCGGTATTATAAATGAAACAGCTAAGAAACTTCTCTTTTTATTAGAATCATATGAATCTGTAGTCAAAACATATTCAAAATCCACACCTGTATTAACTAAATATGATAATTTTAAAGAAGTTTTAGAACACTTTGCTAATGTAAATTGTAAAGGTTGTAGAGAAGGAAAATGTAATAACTCAGACTGTATAGTGCCTACCTGCATCAAAGAAAAAAATATTAATTTTTGTTTTGAATGCGCTGAATTTCCTTGTGAAAAAACAGGTTTCGATGATAAACTTAAAGATAAATGGATAAGAAAAAACTTAAAAATCAAGAAAATTGGATTTGAGAAATATTTCGAAGAAGAAAAAGCTAAAGCACATTATTCAACATAGAATGGGGTAACTTCACATAACAGCGCGTATCTGGTTCGGGGTTATGTCTTCTCAGATTCCTCGCCTCTACCAAATTGCCGGGTGTTTTGTTATTGTCGGTTTATTTTCAATGCTATAGAATGAGATACAAGCTAAGCGTTCAGCAACTTCATATAAGCCAGGGGCATTGTACGCAATTGCGATGGTCATTTTTTTAAAGATATAAAAACTAGTAAAATGGATAATATTAAGAAATTTACAAATGCAAATCGTTTGGCATGGAATGAAGTAATGCCTAAACACCAACAAGCAAATGGAGACAAATGGGATTCATTATTTTCTAAAAAAGGTTTTTCAGTTCTTTCTGAAAATGAATCTAAACAATTAAAGAATATTAACTTACCAGGAAAGAATGTGGCTCATCTTTGCTGTAATAATGGAATTGAACTTCTTTCATTAAAAAATCTTAGAGCCAACATATGCATTGGATTTGATATTTCAGAAATAGCTATCCAGGAAGCAACCACCAGGTCAAATAAATTAAAAATTAAATGCGAGTATATTGAAACAGATGTATATGATATTCCAGAAGGCTATTATAACTTTTTTGATATAGTATATATTAGTATTGGTTGCTTTGGGTGGCTTCCAGATTTAAATAAATTTTTTAATAAAGTTAATTTACTTTTAAAACGAAACGGTAGATTGTTCATCCATGAACTACACCCATTTTCAGAAATGCTTTCTTCAGATGACAACAAAGATGCAGATCCATTAAAAATAATAGAACCATATTTTAAAAAAGAACCTTATGAAGAAAATACAGGTATTGATTATATTGGAAAGACTACTTATAAATCTAAGATTCAATATTGGTTTATTTGGACTCTATCAGACATTCTCATGAATATCATTAATAACAAATTGAAGATTATCCACTTTAGTGAATATCAAGAAGATGTTTCTGCTAATCATAAGAGAAATCAGGATGCAGGAATTAAAATTCCATTAAGTTATATTTTAATAGCAGAAAAGGAATAAATAATATTATGGTGTCAGCCCGGGACGATACCGCATATGCAATGATTACAAAATGGCAACGGAAAAAATCAATGTTTGTAAATGCTTAAAAAAAATATTACAAGGAGTCGAGATAATGGAACCAATTATTGAAGATCTGGGTGAAATAAAAATCATTGGAGCACAATTGAAAACTAATACTAAAAGTGGGGACAACTTTAAACAAATTCCTCAATTTTGGAAACAATTTATAGAAGAAAATACCAACAACCGCATACCTAATAAAATGAATTCAGAAGTATGTTATGGTATTTGTGATGATTTTGATAGTGAATCAGGAGATTTTGCATATATTATTGCCTACGAAGTCACCAGCCAGGACAATGTTCCCAGGGGTTTGATTGCAAAAACATTACCCCCGGCACAATACGCAGTATTCACAGCAAAGGGAAAACTACCCGATTCAGTCCAAAATATGGTCCGGTATGTTTATGGTGAATGGATGGCAAAGTCAAAATACCAAAGGACGGATGGGCCGGAATTCGAGCTTTACGACAACCGGTGCACTACAAATGATGCCTGTGAAGTTGATCTGTATGTTCCAGTGAAACAAAGGAGTTAAGTAATATTAGCAATCCTGTTGTATATTCTGCCAATACTGATATTGTCAGATCAGAGATGAAAAGTGAGCTTATTTCAATAGAGGACCGTAGGGGCCATGAGATACCTTTTGATAAAATAGATAAGTATTTTTCAGGTAAATAAAGAATCAGGAATTTTAATGCTGTGCAGCTGGCTTCTGCAGTAATATTAAAAAAGAAATCAATACAATAATTGATTTTGTATGCTGGGATAATAAGTTACTCAAAACTGCAGAAAAAAAAGGTTGAAAGTCTGGTCGGATTAATAATGTTAATAATCTTATTTTATTCTTAAATAAGCCTGTAGATAGGCAATAAAATCCTTTCTTTTTCCAGTGGAGATTATATTTACTATAAGTTCATTATCTATAAGTCCATAAATTATCCTTGTCTTTTTTTTAAATATATATAGCTTATGATACCCGGCAAGGTCAATTCCTGCCTTATTTCCAAGCGATTTTCCCAGAAAGGGATTTGTTTCAAGCGAGATTAACAATAGTAGTTGACAAATGATATAAAAATAGTATCATTTAAATAGAGGTTTATTATGAAGCTCATAACAAGAGAGATCGATTATGCCATAAGGGCCCTTATTCATCTGGCTGATAATAGGGAAAGGACCATCCCGGTAACAGAACTTGTAGAGAAACTGGGTATTACCAGACCATTTCTGAGAAAGATAATGCAGGAGCTGGCAAAAGCTGGTGTAGTTGGATCATATAAAGGCAACAAAGGGGGTTTTCTATTAAAGAAGAAGCCTGAGAATATTTATTTGATAGATCTGGTGGAGGTCTTTCAGGGAAAATTCAGCCTGAATGAATGTATTCTGAACAAGGATATTTGCCCGAACAGGGATAATTGTATTTTGAAGGATAGGATAGAGGATATAGAAGAAAAGGTAAAGAAAGAGCTTGAGTCTATAGATCTAAGATCATTAATTAAAAAATAAATGAGAAGGGAAATTAAAAATGGCAAAGAGGGAAATAATAACAATAGATGAAGAGAAATGTAATGGATGCGGAAACTGCATACCTGGCTGTCCGGAGGGCGCGCTTCAGATAATCGATAATAAGGCAAGACTGGTAAGCGATCTCTTCTGCGATGGACTTGGAGCATGTATCGGGAATTGTCCCGAGGGCGCCATATCAGTGATTGAAAGGGAGGCAGAACCTTATGATGAAGTAAAGGTAATAAAAAATATTGTAAAACAGGGAAAAAATGTCATAAAGGCACATCTTGAACATTTAAAAAACCATGGGGAGACTGGATTTTTAAAACAGGCGGCAGATTATCTTGAAGAAAATGGGATAGAAAATCCTCTTGAAGAAGAAGTAAAAGAGAAAACCGGTGAGGATAAATTACCATGCGGGTGCCCGGGATCCAGTGTCAGGGATATGAGGGATGATGAAAGGGGAACAATAGAAGATACAGACGTCAGCCAGAGATCAGAACTAAAACAGTGGCCGGTACAAATACATCTTGTCCCGGTCAATGCTCCCTTCTTTAATGGCGCCGATCTTCTGATCGCGGCTGATTGTGTTCCCTTTGCCTATGGCAATTTTCATAGAGATCTGCTAAAAGGAAAAATACTTCTTGTCGGATGTCCCAAGCTTGATGATGCAGAGTATTACAAAAATAAGATAACAGATATATTTAAGGAAAATGATATAAAGTCAGTTACTCTTGCTTATATGGAAGTACCATGCTGCTTTGGTTTTAGAAGGCTTGTAGATGCTGTGCTGGCAGAATCCGGAAAAGATATTCCAGTTAAAAATATTATGGTTAAAGTAAATGGAGAAATTATAGAGGAAGAAAAAGAATAAATATATTGAATCGAATTGATTTTCGTTATCTTTTAAGAAAATATCAACTAACAGGGACTTAATGGATTATGACCGGACTTGATGTTATAGAAAAAGGTATAAGCAATATTTTACCAATAATAAACTTACACTATATCGATAAAAACATACATGATGTAGCAATCAATAATATGCTATCTTTGTCGGATTCAAAAATAAGCATAGTTGATTTTACTAGCTTTAAACTAATGCGGGATCTTGAAATAGACAGTGCATTTACATTTGACAGGCATTTCAAAAAGCAGGGTTTCGAAATACTTCCTGGATAATTTATGAATAATTATCTACACATAGATTCGTCTTTTTGCTTTTCTTTATTGTTTTCTATATTATAATAAATATATCAATAATAATTTATAAAGAGAGTATATAGTATGCTTCTCGCTATAGATGTGGGCAATACACAGACTGTAATAGGATTGTTTAAGGCTGATAATATCCTGGCTTCCTGGAGGATGGTAACCCCGAGGTTTGAGACTGCCGATGAGATAGCCTCTGCAGTATACGGTTTTCTTCATAATTCAGGATATGATTCTGAAAATATAAGTGAACTAGCAATATCATGCGTAGTTCCGAGGATACTGGATGAACTTAGTAAAATGAGTTTAAAGTACTTTAAGTGCAAGCCGCTTATTGTGGACACTACAATAAAATCAGATCTTGAAATAAGATATGATCACCCCGGCGAGATCGGAGCAGACAGGATCGCAAATTCTGTTGCTGCCAAAGAGATCCATGGTTCCCCTTCGATTGTAGTAGATTTTGGAACTGCTACAACATTTGATATTATATCATCAAGGGGGGAGTATCTTGGGGGTGTTATTGCTCCTGGCATCGAGATCTCCTCAGAAGCGCTTTTTAAATATGCAGCCAGATTATCAAAGGTCGATCTTCATTGGCCCGATAGAGTAATAGGTAAAAATACATATGATGGTATACGTTCCGGGATCCTTTATGGTTTTCTGGGCCAGATAGATTTCCTTATTGATAAGATAATAGATGAGATCAAAGATAGTGATCCGGGATTTAAACCGAAAGTGATCGCAACCGGGGGGCTTGCAATATTGATGCTTGAGAAAAGTAAATGGATAGAGATACATGACCCGGATCTCACGCTCAAGGGACTAAAAATACTTGTAGATAAGAATAAATAACTCTAAATATTACTGCCCCATACTTATTAATAAAAAATAATCATTCTGACAGATAGAAAAGTAAATTAGCTTAATGGAAAAAGAATACTTAAAATCCCTTATAAATGACCTAAAAAAGCTGGTCTCCGATTATATTAAAAGGTTTTGTGATGCAAATAATGTCCCATGCCATCAGGTATCCGGCCTTCTGGATGAAAGCATAGATACCTCAATAAGAGAGTGTGGATTTAAAATAGGTCAGCTGGAGATCGCCAATCCTATTATTGCTGCGCCGCTGGCGGGAATAAGTGATAATACATACAGGATCTTTGCAAGTTCTTTCGGGTGCGGGCTTACCTTTTCCGAGATGGTGACAGGCTATGGGATTCATTTTAGCCACAAAAAAAGCCGGAAGCTTACGGAGATAACTAATTATGAGAGACCCTGTGCCCTGCAGCTATTTGGCTATGAACCCGGCATTATGGCTGAAGCTGCAAAGAAGGTTGAGGAGAATGCTGATATTATTGATCTAAATATGGGTTGTCCTGTTCCTAAGATAATAAAAGCAAAAAGCGGCGGGTATCTTATGCAGGAGGAAAAAAGAGCAGGCGAGATCATCTCCAGGATGGTGTCTGTGCTGGATAAGCCGCTTACAGTAAAGACGAGGACCGGCTGGAATAAAGACAATCTGAATGTCTTAAATATTGCAAAGATAGCAGAAGACTGCGGAGCAAACGCAATCACGATACATGGAAGGACAGTGAAGCAGGGCTTCTCGGGAAAAGTCGATTACGGGATAATCAGAAAAGTTAAAAGTGAGATAAATATCCCGGTCATAGCCAGCGGTGATATAGAAAATCCTGAAAAAGCTCTTGAAATACTGGAGTATACGGGCTGTGATGGAGTGATGATAGGAAGAGCCTCAAAAGGAAGTCTGTGGCTATTCCTGGATATCTTAATATATCTGACACTGGTGAAGGATGAAAAATGGACAGGTACTGAGGATTTTGATTTTTCTCCTGCTAGTGAGTGGAAAAAAAGTTTTGCAAGGCTATATCTTAGATTTCTCGTGATGTTTAAAGGAGAATATATAGCCATAAGAGAGTTCCGCAAGCACCTTAGCTGGATCTTTAAGGGTGTCAGGGATATTACAAAAGTAAGGAAGAAATTTTTTCTAATTCAGAGCACAGATGATGCACTGGATATAATTGATAGCATATAGAATATGCTCATATCTTGTATTATCTGAAAAAAGATACGATGCATTGCTTGCGTTACTGCGGTCCGCATATTCCTATTTTATTGTCCAACAAGTCCAGACCCAGTTCCCGGAAAGGCTCCCGGTATTTGTAGAATAAAAAATGATTATTTCCAATCTTTAAAATATTTGATGTAATTGCTAGAATGTATTAGTCAATTTCCGGCAGAGCGCAATGAGAGCACGGAGAGGATCGATTATCGGGATGTAGCGCAGTTTGGCCTAGCGCGCAGCGTTCGGGACGCTGAGGTCGGGGGTTCAAATCCCCCCATCCCGACCAGTAATTTCTATCGGTATAGAATTAGGTACTCTGATGCTATGGCTGGGAAACATGGTGGATCCATGTTTGCGGGATTTGAAAAGACGGACTGAGACGAAGTCGAGGGAGTCTGCGGCTCTGCAGCGACCAAAGGGAGACGAAAGACCAAATCCCCCCATCCCGACCAGTAATTTCTATCGGTATAGAATTAGGTACTCTGA
>CBEVGD010000051.1:0-12749 GCA_965549355.1 uncultured bacterium
TCCTTTTGGCCCTAACGATTTATTACCGTTTCAAAATAAGGAATATATATAAACGTTTTACAAAGATACCGGATATATTATTGTCAGGTATAAGCGGGTCAGGCAATAAAGATTTTATTACCTCCATAGAGCATAAATCATCCAGGTTAAATACATATAATGGGTTCCCAAGTATTGAAGAACTTGTGAACAATATTTCAGAACAGTTTAAAAAAAATTCAAAACTCACAGATACTATTTTGGACAGTGTCTCTATGGGTATTATGATAATCGGAAGTGATGGAAGGATCATTAAAATAAACAACCCGCTTCTGAGCCTTTTCCATTTTGAAAACCGCAAAGCGCGTGGAGAAACCACAATGATGGTATTCAATAATGTAAAATTGGAAAGCATGATAATAGATACAATAAAAAATAGAATATCAAAAAAAGAAAATATTATATTCTATAGGGATGAAGACCTGTATCTTAATATAGAGACTATTCCCATAGAATTTGAATCTGACAATACAGAAGATAAGAGTATTTCTATAGAACCTGAGACAGGAAGGGAATTAAATGTTTTAGTGCTGGCCAGGAATGTAACTCAGAAAGTCGAGTTTTCAAAACTCAGGAGCCAGTTTGTTGCGAATGTCTCACATGAGATGCGGACGCCCCTAACATCTATAAAAGGATATTTGGAAACAGTTGTCGATTCTGGTTTGAAAGACAGGCAGTTAGTAGAAAAATATTTAAATAAGGGGCTGGAAGAGGTCGACAGGCTGAATTTTCTAATAAAAGACATACTTGATCTTTCAAGGATCGAATACAGGCGCAATGTGATATTTAAGAGTGATATAGATCTTGTAGAAATAATAAAGGATAGTATTGATTCAGCAGATATTCTGGCGGAAGAAAATAATATAGCCATAGAGTTTGAACATACAGAAGACTCAATAAAATATAGGTCGGATGAAGAACTTTTCAGACAGCTGATAGGAAATATAATAAAAAACGCAATATTTTATTCGGGCAGCGGATCAAAATTGAAAATCAATCTTTCAGGGGATGAAGAAAATATATATTTGAACTTTACTGACGATGGAAACGGGATAGCAAAAGAGGACCTCCCTTATATTTTCCAGAGATTCTTCAGGGGAAAATCGCCGCATTCTTCAAGGAGGATCGGATCCGGACTGGGGCTTTCCATTGTAAAGCATACGGTCGATCTGCATAGCGGTAAAATAAAAGTTACAAGCAGGCCGAATATTGAGACGAGTTTTGACATTGTGCTCCCAAAGGATATATAAGTCATATTGAAAAATAAATATATAAATTAATAAGGGCATTCATTGATGTCAGGGGATGGATAATGAAAGATCTGATATATGCAGTCGATGATGAGGAAAACATACTGGAGATTATTGAATATAACCTCTCAAAAAACGGATACGAAGTAAAGGGATTTAAAAATGGAAGCAGCTTCATGGATTTTTTTAATGCCAAAAAACCCGACCTCGTGATCCTTGATCTGATGCTGCCTGATTGTGACGGCTATGATATATGCAAAAGGATCAGAGAAAAATCAGATGTTCCGATAATCATATTAAGTGCAAGGAGCGAGGAATTTGACAAGGTCCTGGGCCTGGAGCTTGGAGCTGATGACTATGTTTCCAAACCTTTCGGCATCCGTGAGCTGCTTGCGAGAGTAAAAAATATATTAAAAAGACCGAAGATAAAAAATGAAACCGGCCCTTTTAATGGCGAGTATTATTTTGACGGGGCAAAGCTTGTTGTTGATGAAGAAAAACATGTGCTCTCTCTTGATGGCATACCTGTTAAATTAAATCCAAAGGAATTCCAGGTTATTATAGTACTGCTCAAAAATCTTGATAAACTGGTCCCCCGGCTGGAGCTTATAAGGGAGATCTGGGGTGAAGATTATTTTGGTGATACCAGGACACTGGACGTCCATGTAAGGAGGATCAGAAAAAAAATGTCGCATAATGGATTTGGAAGCAAATATATAAAGACTGTTCACGGTCTTGGATATAAAGCGGTAAAAGATATTTAACTTTTTATTCATATTTATTTAATTTATTATTAACACCGGATCTTTACTATTCTGCTATGATATGCCGGATTATTATGATTATCATATTAAAAAGGAGCAATGCTTAAAATGAAAAGAACATCAAAGAAATTATTGATACCTCTGATTGCTGCGGCACTGGCGCTATTACTTATAACCGGCGTGCTTTCCGGGTGCAGCGGGGATACTGCTCAGGAAAATAGCAGTGAGAGTGGATTTAAAGATACGGAGCTGGTTATCCAGGGTTCAGATACATTGCTTGAAGTCTCCCAGAATTGGGCAGAAGCATTCATGAATACAAATCCAGGTATAAATATATCGATAACAGGCGGAGGATCGGGAACCGGAATAGCAGCACTTATAAATAAAACAGCCGATCTGGCAAATGCTTCCAGAGGCATAAAGGACAAGGAGATCGAAGCAGCTGAAGGACAGGGACTTGATATACAGGAATTTACTGTGGCCTGGGATGGTATTTCTGTCGTAGTAAATAAAAATAATCCTGTAACTGAACTGTCTATAGAGCAGATTTCAAAAATATTTACCGGCGAGATTACAAATTGGAGTGAAGTTAACGGAAATAATGCAGATATAGTAGTGACTTCCAGGGATTCAAGCTCTGGTACATTCGGATACTTCAAAGAAAGAGTGGTTCAGATAAATAAGACCATGGAAGAAAATGACTATACTCAAATGGCACTATTTTTGGCATCCAATGCTGCAATAAGGAATGAAGTAGCAGGAAATGAGAATGCAATAGGCTATATAGGTCTGGGCTATCTTGATGACAGCGTGAAAGCAGTGCGCGTAATCGGCGAAGAAGCTGCAGAAGGCGTGGCACCGTCAATTGAAAATGTACAGGATGGATCATATCCTATTTCAAGGCCGCTGTATGTTTATGCTCCTGATTCTGATCTTACTGATCTGGAACAGGCTTTTCTGGATTTTGCAATGGGAGAAGAAGGACAGGCAATTGCGCTTGAGATAGGTTTTGTTCCCCTTAGCTAGCGGCTATAATAGATATCATAAATATAAGGGCAGCAGATATCAGGTATCCTGTTGCCCTTATTGCAAAAAAAGTGATATATTACTTAAAAATAATCTTGAAATCCTATAAAATCTAACAATGATAAATAAAAGCGGCGTAAGTAAATTCAGGAAACTTAAACAATTCTTAATTGCCAGATTTGTTTTTCTAAATGGAATAATATCCATAATCGTCCTGGGTCTGATATTGACTTTTCTTGTTTATAATTCTTTCAAATTTTTTTCCGGCTATCCAGTATTTGATTTTCTTGGCGGAAAAGAGTGGTATCCGACATCAGAGCCGGAAAAGTTTGGGCTATTGCCGTTAATGGCCGGTTCGGGACTCGTCTCATTCGGGGCCATCATAATAGCTATACCTCTGGGAATAGGGACAGCTCTGTATATCGGCGAACTGGCACCAAGAGCGGTCCGTGAAATAGTAAAACCGGTTATTGAGATACTTGCTTCCATCCCATCAGTAGTCATCGGTTTTATCGGGATGACTTTGCTCGCCGGTATTGTAAAAGATACATTTCAACTTAATACCGGGCTCACTGCATTTACAGGCTCCATAATGCTTGCCTTCATGAGTCTTCCCACGATCATATCCATTTCAGAGGATGCAATAAATGCAGTACCAAAAAGCTATCGTTTTGCATCAACAGCGCTTGGGGCCACCAAATGGCAGACTGCCTACAAAACAGTGCTTCCCGCAGCATCGTCAGGCATAATGGCTGCTACGATGCTCGGTCTTGGAAGGGTCATAGGGGAGACTATGACTGTATTGATGGTCACCGGTAATTCTCCCAGGCTGGTCTTCTCGCTCCTTCAGCCAGTGAGGACCATTACAGGGACAATAGCTGCCGAAATGGGTGAGACTGTACAGGGAGGGATCCATTATTCTGCACTATTTGCAATCGGACTGATATTATTTTTAATAACCTTCTTTATAAACTATATGGCTGATAAATTTGTAAGCAGGACCAGATGATGGGCAGAAACTAAATGATATGAATTTTGTTGGAACTATAAATAGAAAAAAATTGACCCAGAGGATATTTTATTCACTGCTCATGCTTGTATCGCTTATAGTGATCGTATTTGTATTCGGCATCATAATCTACCTTATAATAAAGGGAGGCAGTGCGCTTACATGGGAATTCCTCACTCAGAAACCTTCAGGAGGAATGAAAGAGGGCGGCATATCGACTGTTATAATCGGAACGCTTTATCTGGTTCTGGGCACCCTTATCTTCTCGCTTCCAATAGGAATACTATCCGCAGTATATTTGCATGAATATGCTGTAAAAAACAGGCTCACCAGGATAATAAGATTATCGATAATCAATATGGCCGGGGTACCTTCTGTAGTCTTTGGTCTTTTCGGGCTTGGATTTTTTGTTATTTTTCTTAATTTCGGACGGTCCATACTTGCAGGTTCATTGACCCTGGCATTGCTTATCCTGCCGACGATCATAACTGCTACAGAAGAAGCATTAAAAAGTGTTCCTGATACATACAGGCACGCATCACTTGCGCTTGGAGCCACCAAGTGGCAGACGATCACAAAGATAGTCCTTCCGCAGGCCATGTCGGGCATAATAACAGGAGCTGTTCTTGGTGTAGGCAGAGCCGCGGGGGAGACCGCGCCCATACTATTTACCGCTGCTGCATTTTTCCAGCCAAACCTCCCAAAATCAGTATTTAGCCAGGTAATGGCTCTTCCTTATCACCTGTACGCGCTGGTTACACAGGTTGCTGATGCTCCTGATGATAAAAAATGGGGGACCGCGCTGGTGCTGTTATTAATAGTATTATTCTTTGCATCAATAGCAACAGTCATAAGAACAAGAGCAAGATTAAGAAAAAAAGAATAGAACCTTGAATATAGAACCTGTATCGGATAAAGTCATAGATAAAGCAGTTAATAAAAGATAAAATATATATAGAGGAATAAGATGAGAAGGACATTTCATCAGAAACTTGAAGAAATAACGGAAGATGTGCTGGCTATGGGCAGTCTTGTCCAGGAGGCGGTCTATAATTCTATTGAGGCCTTTCTAAAGATGGATACTCAATTAGCGGAAAAGATCATTAAAGACGATGAAAAAATAAATGATTACGATATCTCTATTGAAGAAAAATGTATTGTGCTTCAGGCAGAGCATCAGCCGGTTGCTGTTGATCTGAGGTTTCTTCACTCAATAAGCATAATCATTAAAAACCTTGAAAGAATAGGTGATCTTGCTGTAAATATCGCCAAAGTAGTCAGAAGACTTTCCAAAAAAGAAGAGAAGAAACATCTCGATAAAGATATTATCGACCTGCTGGTTGAAATGGGAAATCTGGTAAAACCGGAACTTGCCAGAGCTCTGGAAGCATTTAAAAACAGGGATGCAAAACTTGCATCAAAACTGGGAAAATCTGATGATGCTGTTGATGAGATCCAGAAGATGATATTCAGAAAACTATTTACTTCTCAAAAAGGCGAAGAAGATATAAAGTTTGTCACTAATATCGCTCTTGCAAGCCGCTATCTGGAGAGAATAGGCGACCAGTCGGTAAATATAGGAGAAAGAGTGCTCTACTTTTTAACCGGTGATTATTCAGTCTTTCATGATGATATGTGGAAAGACTCTTTATGAAGCCAGATCCTCAAGCTGCTTGATCTGATCAGGGGTCCCTATGGCTATGAGTTTGTGACCGGAGCTTATAAGTGTATTGCCGCTGGCCTTGTTTACAGAGATCTTTTCACCTTTTTCAAGAACCGAGATGATCAGTGCATCTATTCCATATTCCCTCCCGGCTTCACTTATTGTCAATCCATTGATCCTGCTTTTTGGTTTTATTTCTATCTCTTCAAGCCTGATCTCGGCTTCTTCGGTCTGCATTATCGTATCAAAGAAATCTGAAATAGATGGACGCAGCGCCATGGCTGCCATCCTCCTGCCTCCTATTATCTGTGGGGAGACGACCCGGTCGGCACCGGCCTTTTCAAGCTTGCTGATAGTCTCGTGGATAGTTGCCCTGGCCACCACAAATATATCAGGATTCAGTGATTTAGCAGACAGGGTCACATATACATTCTCTGAATCTGTATCCAGGGCAGCAAAAAGCACCCTGGCTCTATCTATGCCTGCTTCGAGTAATACATCATCATTGGAAGCATCACCTTTGACGCACAGCCATTTGTTTTCACTACAAACTGCTACCGGCTCTTCTGCATTATCTATTACGATAAAATCGATCCCGTCATTCTTAAGTTCATATGCAATCTCTATGCCGACTCTTCCAAGTCCGCATATGACGTAATGGTTTTTTAATCTTTCCATCATTTTTATATTCCTTCTCTTTTCAAGTCTTCCCATTAAAAATTCAGAAAGTACAAAATCTCCGACATTAATAAGCATATATGCTGCAGTACCAGTCCCGCTGATTATAAGTATAATAGTAAATACGGTGCCTGCAATAGACAACTCTTTTACGAGGCCATATCCCACAGTGGTTATTGTTATGGTAGTCATAAAAAGTGCATCCAAAAAATCCAGGTCCTCTATCAGCATATAGCCAAGGGACCCCAGGAAGTAGATGAGGATCAGCAGGCTTATGGATATTATGAGCCTTCTTGCAAATTGGGATAGATTTTTAAACTTCATATTTAAAATTTTACTTAATGCATTATTTATTGCAAGCGTTGTATTAAATAATCAAACCCATGCTATTAGAAATATTATAGTTTACCTGTTAAAGCTGCTTAATATGACAGAAACATCAGATAATAATATTTTTTTGGATATAATATAAAAATCTTAATATAATATAAGAGATTTTCAATGAGATAAAGTAGAAAAGCTTCAATATATTATCAGGGGACTCTAATGAATGAAGCAAAAAAAACAACATTATATATATGCGCTACACCGATAGGGAACCTCGGGGATGTTAGCTTCAGGCTGATTTCAACATTAAAGGAAGTAGATCTGATACTTGCCGAAGATACCCGGACCATAAGGAAATTGCTTTCAAGATATGAGATAAAGAAAAAGGATGTCCTGAGCTATCATCAGCATAGCGATCCCGGGAAAGTCTCTCATATAGTCTCACTATTAAGCGAGGGCAAAACTGCGGCCCTGGTCTCAGAATCAGGAATGCCCGCCATTCAGGACCCGGGATACAGGATAATAGGGGAGTGTATAAAAGAAGATATTTCAATTACTGTGATACCCGGCCCCAGTGCAGCATTAAATGCTCTGGTATTATCCGGACTTCCCACAGATAGTTTTCTTTTTGTGGGCTTTTTACCAAAAACAGGTGAAAAAAGAAAAGAAAAAATAGTAGAGCTTTCGGATCTTCCATATACGCTTATAATATATGAATCGCCAAACAGGATAGAAAGGCTCATCGGCGAGCTCATACCAAGACTTGGAAACCGCAGAGCGGCCCTCATAAGGGAGATGACTAAGATCTATGAAGAAGCGATCAGGGGAGATCTCAACCAGATACTTGTGAAAATAAAATCAAGAAAAATAAAAGGCGAAGTAGTACTTATAATAGAGGGCAGCAAGGGCGAGCTAATAAGTGAATATACCGCAGAAGAAATAGAAAAACAGCTTATCAAACTTATCAGTCAGGGAATAAGCAAGAAAAATGCCCTGAAAATAATGAAGTCAAGGTATGACATAGACAGGCAAAAATTGTATAATATTTCAACCAAAATTTAAGCGGATCAGAAAAAGAAGGATAAGATGACAGAAGAAAAGTTCTATATAACAACAGCTATACCCTATATGAATGCAAAGCTCCATCTGGGGCAGATCTATGAATTTATCCTGGCAGATGTGGTCGCCAGATTTAACAGGCTCAATGGGAAAGATACCTATTTCTTAACCGGTTCGGATGAGCACGGCCAGAAAATCGAAAAAAGTGCGGAAGACAATGGAGTGAGCCCGAAGGAATATGTCGACAGGATGGTAAAGGATATGGAGAGGCTCCTTGACGTCTACAATATAAGCAATAATGGATTTGTGAGGACCACGGGCAGGAACCATGAAAAAGCGGTCCAGGATATACTCGTCAGGCTGAAGGAAAATGGGGATCTCTATAAGAGCACATATGAAGGAGAGTACTGTGTTCCCTGTGAGACTTTCCTGATGAAAGCGCAGCTTGTAGACGGCAAGTGTCCGGAATGCGAAAGGGAAGTCGAGTATGTAAAGGAGGAGAATTATTTCTTCAAGCTTTCAAAGTATGAAAAAAGACTTATAAAGCATATCGAAGAAAATCCTGATTTTGTAATACCGGAGACAAGGAAAAATGAAGTGCTTGGATTGCTGAAGCAGGGGCTGAAGGATATCAGCGTTTCAAGGACCACAGTGGAGTGGGGCGTACCCATTCCCTTTGACTCAAAGCACTACTGTTATGTCTGGGTAGATGCGCTTATAAATTATATTTCCGCACTCGGTTACGGCACAGAAGATGATGAACTGTTTAAGAAATACTGGCCCGCGGACCAACATCATATAGGTAAGGACATACTGAAGTTTCATGCAGTCATATGGCCCGCCATGCTTATGTCGCTTGGACTGGAACTGCCAGAGCATATTGTGGTCCACGGCTGGCTGCTTATGGGGCATGAAAAACTGTCAAAATCAAAAGGCATAGTCCTTGATCCTGATGAAATGGCAGAGAAATACGGTATAGACGGAGTAAGGTATTTCCTTACAAGAGAAATATCTTTCGGCCAGGATGGTTCATTTACTGATCCGGCATTTATAAAGAGGTATAACGGGGACCTATCAAATGATATCGGCAATCTTGCCTCAAGGACCCTTGCCATGATAACAAAATACCGGGATGGGATGATCCCGGAAAGGACCGGAAGTCCTGATTTTGAAAAAGCCTGGGAGAAGACCAGAATGGATGCATCCGGGATGATGGCACAGTTTAAACTATCTGAATACCTGATAAAAATATGGGAGTTCATAAATAAGGCAAATAAACACATAGAGGACAGTCAGCCCTGGACGCTGGCAAAGAGCAGCAGCGATGAAGACAGGGAAAAGCTGGATGCGGTCCTCTACGAAGTGGCGGAATCCATAAGGCTCTCTGCTATCATGCTAATTCCCTTTATGCCTTCGACATGCCAGAGGATCCTGACACAGCTTGGGATAAGTAAAAAAGTGGATGATATGAAAATGGATATAGACGGAGTCTGGGGCAGTTTTGAGGGTAATACAAAGATTGGAGAAAGAGAGATACTATTTCCAAGGATCGAAGTTAAATAGATGTATTTTATAGACACACATGCCCATCTTGATATGCTTGAGAAACGGACCCCTGCTGAAGCTGTCGCAAAATCAAAGGAAGAAGGGGTCAGATATATTATTAATGTCGGCTCCAGTATTGAAGGAAGCAAAAAATCACTGGAATATGCGCGTGAGTTCCCTGGAGTATTTGCAAGTATCGGCATACATCCCCATTATGTGGAGGGTTTTGGCGACGAAGAAGTAAAGGTGCTGGAATCTCTTATCAGGGGGAGCCATGGGGAGATCAATAGTGAGCCGGGAACCGTTGGGGCCAGGTATAAGAAAGTTGTTGCTGTAGGGGAAGCCGGTTTTGATTTCTACCGGAATCTGAGCCCACGTCCTGATCAGGAAAAAGCTTTCAGGTCCCAGATAGAGCTTGCCATAAAATATGATATTCCAATTATAATCCACGACCGGGATGCTCACGGAGATATCCTCCGCGTATTAAGGGACTATTCTGCCTGGAAGGGTTTTCGGGGGGTCGTCCACTGTTTTTTGGGAGATACCGCCTTTGCCATGCAGTGCCTGGAAATGGGCCTCTATATCTCATATACCGGGATCATAACTTTTCCGAATGCCGCAGACACTTTAGAAGTAGTAAAGAAGGTCCCTTTAGAGAGGGTCTTTATCGAGACAGATACTCCGTTTCTTGCTCCCCAGGCCAGGAGGGGAAAGGAAAATTTCCCGGGCTATGTCAGGTACATAGCACAGAAGATAGCGGAAGTAAAAAATTTATCCACAGAAGAAGTGGCTGAGATAACCTCAAAAAATGCAGAGGATTTCTTTGGGATAAATATCAATGATCATCCAGAATAGCTGCCGGAGAAAAGATTATGCAGCAATATATAAGCTCGCCAAAAAGGACATCAGAGATACTATCTGATTATGGGATAAGGCTGAGAAAGAGACTTGGCCAGAACTATATGATAGATACCAATAGCATAAAGAAGCTGGTTTCGCTTGCTGATATAGTGCCTGGAGAAACCATACTGGAAATAGGCTCTGGAATAGGCAGCCTTACAGAGATACTCCTTAAAAGCGGTGCAGGCAAAGTAATATGTATTGAAATCGACAGGAAGGTATCAGAAGCTTTTAAGGATATCTTTTCAGATGATATCAAAAAGGGCAGAATAGAGTTAAAAACTATAGATGCCATGGATATTGATTTCGAAAAGCTTGCAAAAGAACACAATATCGAAAAGATGTTATCCAATCTCCCCTACAAAATAGCAGCTCCGCTTATGCTTAAGATGCTGAGGGAGGCTCCATCCATTACACATTTCTGGGCCACGATACAGAAGGATATAGCAGAGAGGCTCCTGGCAGAAACCGGTGATAAGAACTATAGCTCCTATACTATAAAGTCTAATCTGCTGGCTGACTACAGGCTATGCTTTAAAATATCCAGGAACTGCTTCATACCAAAACCATTTGTCGGTTCGGTAGTAGTTGAAGTCAGCAGGCGGACACTTCCGGAAGGATTTGGCGGCAGTAATGGTATAGAAAAGTTCTTTGACCTTGTAAACAGCTCCTTTATTCACAGGAGAAAAAAATTATTGAACTCACTTGCTCTGAGCAAAAACTACAGGAGAGAATTGGATAAAATTACCGGACTTTTACCGGGAATCGGGAAAAATACAGAAGTACGCGCACAAAATCTATCCCTGGAGGATTATATTTTTCTTTTTAAGAATCTGTAGGGATTATTTGGATACTTTTTTCTGCTTCGATTAATTCTTTTTTTATTTCTTCCATAACTATTCTTTTAGCTATAAGACCTTTAGATACAATATTTAATTATGCTATGTTATCATATAGCAAAATGGAGAAACAAAAAGATTTAAGAATAAGAGCCTCCGGGAAAATAAACCTGTATTTAAATGTATCCAAGAATCTCCGCAGTGACGGATATCACGAGATAAGATCCATTATGCAGAGCATAGGTCTTTCGGATGAGTTGACGTTTAAAGTATCAAGCAATGGCAGTGTAATCGATAAAGCTAATCCTAACGGGATATATATAACTTCCAATGATATTAATATACCTCTGGATGAAAAGAATCTTGTACACAAAGCGGCAGTGATAGTGCTTGATGAATTTAAACTGAGGGGTAAGTATAAAATTGAGATAAATATTAAAAAACATATTCCCGTATGTGCCGGTCTTGCTGGCGGCAGCACAAATGCCGCTGCAACGCTGGTTGCCTTGAATGAGATCTTTGAACTCAAAATCAGATATCCGAGGCTTTTAAAGCTTGCGGCGCTCGTGGGCTCAGATGTCCCATTCTGCATAAAAGGCGGCACTGTTCTGGCAGGGGGCAGAGGCGAAAAGCTCAGTCAGCTGCATGATCTTCCTTTTTACTGGCTGGTGCTGGCTACCGATGGAAGAAAGCTGCACACAAAAGATATTTATGGGATGTTTGATCTTGTCGGTAAGGGAGTCAAGCCAAAACATAGAGAGCTGGTAAAAAATATCAAAGAAAAACAGTATGATATTTTTTTTGATAATCTTGAAAATGATCTTGAAAAGGTAATTTTGACTGAAGATGAAAAGGTAGGATTATTAAAGAATGAAGCAAAAGAGTTAGGGGCTTTTGCGGCCCAGATGACCGGCAGCGGACCTACAGTTTTTGCATTCTGTGCCGATCTTATATCAGCGAGGAAGGTATTTGAAGGACTCAAAAGCTGTGCCGATAGGGTGTTTCTGACCCATACGGCACCAGGCAGTCTTGTTATCTTATAGTCTATGATAATATTATTATCACGCTGCTGCTATTCCTATGACTATGTATTTTATTATCACACATGTAAAAATTTATTAGCTACCGCACACCTCAAAATCAAACAAAAGTAGATGCCGGGTTTCAATTGAATTTTAATAGAATCTGATATAGAATTTATTATTCTTCGCTGGGGAGTAGCCAAGTGGTAAGGCAACGGGTTTTGATCCCGTGTACCAGAGGTTCGAGTCCTCTCTCCCCAGCCAACTTTCACTTTTTCCAAAATCATAAGAGGTTGTCTCTATTAAACACAGCTTGAACCTATTGGCTCTTCGGACTATACCAAAATACCAGATTGATAGATTTAAAAAATATAGATTTAAGTTTTTACATATGCACATAGCTTTTAATAAACAAATAGATGAACGGCTTTTCTGGTCTTCGTGGAATTCTAAAAAGTGTATGGAATGTGATAATTATTTAACTAAAAAAACAGATTTTAAGTGCAGTAGTTGCAAATATTTTAATGGCGTAACTTCACTAAAAAATGAAGATATGGATTTATTTAAAATAGCTAATTATTTACAAAATATTTTTCTAAAAGTTTTGGATATGGCAAATTTAACCAGA
>CBEVGD010000052.1:0-12466 GCA_965549355.1 uncultured bacterium
CCGAATGGCTCCTTGAAACCAATGGCGTGGAGACCCCAATATGCATTACCCATTAATGAATTTATAATATCACTACTTACATGACCTTCATAAAACACCTGATCATTCTCAATATAGGAATTAACCTAGGTATCAAAATAATACTGGTCATATATGAAACACGCCATCCGCAATTTCATACATGCTTTTATTGCATTCTCTATGGCTCTTGACCTATTTTTAGTCTCATACAGAGTTTCTGCTTCTTTGATCACATTATCTGAAATATTTATTGTTGTTCTCATATACTATCCACCCGAATAATATATTACATAATTATATTATGTAAGTCAATATGTCATTTATTATTTTGTTATGTTCTTAAAGATGTATGCATATAGGATTGTTAGAGCATCTATAAATATTCTTTAAAAATTGCTTGATGGATAATTTTAATATAGACCAGTCAGTTTATTCCTTTTGTCTTAAAGCACTGTCAAGCACCGCTTCTGCACAGTATGAGGACCTTATAAAAGGTCCGGCTTCTACTGCGGTAAACCCCATATCCATTGCGGTTTTTTTTATCCCCTCAAACTCTTCCGGTCTATAGTATTTTGATACTTCTATATTATCCGGCGAGGGCTGCAGATACTGCCCGATCGTTATTATGTCTACATTGCTTTCTTTAAGGTCCGCCAGCAGCTCTTTTACCTTTTCTATGGTCTCCCCCAGGCCGAGCATAAAGCCTGATTTTGTATATATGTCCGGCCTTATTTCTTTTGTATTTTTTAAAAGCTTCAGCGAGCGTCTGTAATCTGCATTTTTTCTTACCTTTGAATAATTGTCTTTTACAGTCTCTACATTATGGTTCAAGACATCAAGGTCCCCGGATAGGATTTTTTTCAGGCTTGCTATATTGCCCTTAAAATCCGGTATAAGGCATTCGACTTTTGTATCCGGATTTAACTGTTTTATGCATTTTACTGTCCCGTAAAAATGCGATGCTCCCCCATCATCAATATCATCTCTCGTGACAGATGTCAACACTATATAAAGGAGGCCCATTTCTTTGACTGCCTTTGCGATATTTTCACCTTCTTTGCTGTCGGGCGGTCCCGGCCTGCCGCTTTCTACTCCGCAAAAACCGCAATTTCTGGTACAAATATCCCCCATAAGCATAAATGTCGCAGTCTTTTTGCTGAAGCATTCATATATATTCGGGCATTTTGCACTCTGGCATACTGTGTGGAGATGGGATGAATCTAATAGCTTTTTTACTTTTGATATATTTGAATTATTAAGTCTTATCTTTTTTTTTAGCCATGAAGGTTTCTTATCCAATTATCTTCCCCACTACTCTTTCCAGGTCCGCAATGGTAGTAATCTCTATATCTATTTTCCCCTTTTTCTTGCTCATTGTTATTTTGACAGGCGAATCAAGATATCTGGAAAGCCTTTCTGTTATTTTTGGGATCCTGGCAAATTGTATGGTTTCTTTTCTGTCCGGATTATCATTTTTCTGTTTTTGCCTGTCTACCAGATTTTCTACCTCTCTTACACTCATCCCCTTTTCGGCAATCTTTTTTGCCATTTTTATCTGCTCTTCCATGCCGCCTATGGCGATAAGCGCTCTTGCATGTCCCTCACTTATAAGATTATCATCAAGAATTTTCTGGACTTCCAGCGGCAAAGTAAGCAGCCTTAATGAATTAGTTATTGCTGTCCTGCTCTTTCCTATTCTTTTCGACATCTTCTGATGGGTTATATTAAATTCATCTATTAGCTGCTTATAGCAATAGGCCTGCTCCATCGGGCCAAGATTTTCCCTGTGTATATTCTCTATAAGTGCCATTTCAAGAGAAGAAACATCGTCAACATCTTCTATGATCAGAGCAGGGATAGTCTCAAGACCGTTTTTTTTAGTGGCCCTGCACCTTCTTTCTCCTGCGATTATTTCATACTTTTCTTCATCCCCATGCTTTCTGACTATTATTGGCTGAAGCACGCCAAATTCTTTTATTGATTCAGCAAGCTCATCAAGCGAATCATCTTTAAACCTGGATCTTGGCTGGTTTTTATTAGGAACGATGCTGTCCAGCTTGAGGTCCATTACCCTGCCTTTTCTAATACCTTCTTTCTCTTCCTGGACCTGGCCGGTACTTGGTATCAAAGCGCCTAATCCTCTTCCTAATCCCCTTCTAGCCATTTTCTATCACTTCCTTTGTAAAATTATTATATGCCTGGGCACCCCTGCAGTCTGGATCATATTCAATGATCGGCTTGCCATAGCTGGGCGCTTCACTCAGCCTTATATTCCTTGGTATAATAGTCTTATACATTTTGTCCTGAAAATAATTCCTTACCTCTTCTATTACCTGCTCTCCCAGTTTTGTCCTCGAATCATACATTGTCATAATAGCTCCGCTTATCTTCAGGTTTTCGTTTAAATTCTTCCTTACCAGCTCTATTGTATTCATTAGCTGCCCCAAACCTTCAAGAGCATAGTACTCGCATTGGATAGGTATTATCACTTCCTTTGCAGAGCTCAAAGCATTTATTGTGAGAAGACCAAGTGCGGGCGGGCAATCTATTATTATGAAATCATATTCATTTTTGATCTTTTTTACTGCCTCAGTCAGCCGGTACTCTCTTTTGAGACTTGATACCAGCTCCACTTCTGCTCCCGCCAGCTGTATTGATGATGGCAGGAGCCATAGATTTTTATAAGCAGTGTCCATTATCACCTCATGCGGGTCCACGTTGGATATCAGTACATCATATATTGAGTTATTTATATCTTCTAAGTTTATCCCCATTCCGCTTGTTGAATTGCTCTGGGGATCCAGATCTATCAGCAATGTCCGGTGTCCATATGAGCTCAGATAAGCTGATACATTTACAGCAGTTGTGCTTTTCCCGACACCGCCTTTCTGATTTGTTATCGCAATTATTCTTGCATTCTTTTTTGGCCTGTCCTCTTTTTTATGATGAAATATTTTTTCCATAAAACCCATTGCTTCCCACCCTATTATTTATGTATTTGTGTAATTACTCATTTTAATAACGTTTACCCTCCAGAGGTTCCCTCTTTATGTGGGCAAAGTTTCTGGGATATTTGGAGGGTGTTTGTCTTTCTTTTTTCATTATCAGGAATGCTCTGAATTCCTCAAGTCCGGAAACTTTTACCTTGATAAGCTCTTCTATCTTTCCTCCTAAAATCTCTATTGCGTCACCCCTGGTTTCTATTTCCTCAAAGACCTTCCTGCTCTTATAAAATATAATTCTACCATTTATATTACAAAATGGAACTGAAAGTTCTAAAAGAATACTAAATTTTGTTACTGCTCTTGCAATTACAATATCAAAATGGCCGCGCCACCTTTTTTGGCTGGCAAGCTCCTCGGCTCTGCCGGGTAATACTAAAATATTATTAAGTGAGAGTTCCCTTATGGTTTTATTTAAAAAATCAACTTTTTTCCCGGATTTTTCCAGAAGGACCATTTTTGAATCTTTGAGAAAGATAGCCAGCGGTATCCCCGGAAAACCTCCCCCGGTTCCGATGTCTAATATTTTAATATCCTCTTTACCCTCAAACAGCCTATCTGCATAAGTCAGAAGAGAGACAGAATCAAGAATATGCCTTCTCAGGATGTCTTCCCTTTCCATCGTGCCCACAAGATTGATCTTTTTATTATTTTCAAATATAAGGTCCTGAAAGGCCATAAGCTTTTCCATCTGATCCTTCATTGCCTTTATATTCATTTCTTCAAGAGAGTCTTTTAAAAGCTTCCTATTGTCCACTACTCTCCTTTTGTTGTGATTTTTGCTTGATGGCCATCAGGAGCACTGAAATATCTGCCGGGGATATGCCTGCGATCCTGGAAGCCTGCCCCATTGTATCGGGTCTTGTCCTGCTTAATTTTTCTCTGGCTTCATAAGTAAGATTATTTATGGAATAATAATCCAGCCAATCCGGCAATACATATTTTTCCAGATTTGAAAGTTTTTTTACTTCAGCCAATTGTCTTTTTATATAACCTTCATACTTTATCCTTATTTCTGCCTGTTTCAGAACCTGCCTGCTATAAATGTCTTTATCTTTATCGAAAGCCTCGAGAAGCCTTCCGATGGAAGTTTCCGGCCTTTTAAGAAGATGGTAGAGATCTGTTGGGATTTCTATTGCTGCTGTATTCATTGATTTAAGCTTATCGTTTGTCTCTTCAGTGGGATTTATTTTTACTCTCTTTAACCCGGCCATCACATTGCCGACATCCTCATTTTTTTTAATTACGCTTTCATACTTTTCATCTGTTATAAGGCCTATTCTCTTTCCATGGCCCGCCAGCCTGGTATCTGCATTATCTGATCTCAGTATTAACCTGTATTCTGCTCTCGATGTATACATCCTGTAGGGTTCAATTAATTCTTTCGTCAGCAGATCGTCTATTAAAACCCCTATATAGCTATTATCCCTTGTCAGAACAAGGGGTTTCCGGCCTTTTATTTTTAAAGCCGCGTTTACGCCTGCCAGAAAACCCTGGACAGCAGCTTCCTCATACCCGGAAGTACCGATTATCTGGCCCGCAAAATATAGACTTTCAATTTTTTTTGATTCAAGAGTGTAATTTACTTGATTTGGGACTATATAGTCATATTCAACAGCATATCCGGGCCTGATTATTCTTGCATATTCAAGTCCCTCAACAGTATTTACCACTTTTTGCTGTATTTCGGCAGGCATGCTTGTAGTCAGCCCCTGGAGATACATCTCATTTGTATTTTTTCCCTCTGGCTCTATAAATACCGGATGTCTGGCTTTCTCCGGAAAATTAATGACTTTTCGGTCTATAGAAGGACAGTGCCTCGGCCCATGAGTGTCGATCATACCGCTTTTTATGGGAGATTGCTCTATATTTTCAGCTATTACTTCATGGGTTCTTTTATTTGTATAAGTTAGATAGCATGGTATATTCTCGTGGATTACTTCTTCGTTCCAAAAAGAAAAGCTCAGGGGTTCCCTCTCCCCTTCCTGTATTTTTGTTTTAGAAAAATCAATTGTCCTTTTGTCGATTCTTGGCGGAGTCGCTGTCTGAAATCTATCTATTTCGAAGCCCAGTTCTTTTAAATTACCGGTAAGGTGCATCGCGGGATATTCTCCCATCCTTCCTGCCCTATAATCTTTTTTCCCTATAATTATTCTTCCTCTCAGGAATGTTCCGGCTGTTATTATTACGGTTTTTGAGCGATATACCGGCCCGCTTTCTATTCTTACGCCTGTAGCTTTATCCTCTTTTATCAGTATTTTATCCACAATCCCCTGTTTTAACTCAAGACTCTCTGTTTTTTCCAGGGTTTTCTTCATCTCTATTTCATATTCCTTTTTATCAATCTGAGCTCTCAGAGCCTGAACTGCGGGACCTTTGCTCCTGTTTAGTGTTTTTATCTGCAGCAGGGTCCTGTCAGTAGTTTTTGCCATTTGTCCGCCCATCGCATCCAGTTCTCTTACCAGCTGGCTCTTCCCCAGGCCGCCGATTGATGGATTGCACGGCATCAATGCTATCCTGTCAATATTTATTGTTAATAGTAATGTATATAATCCCATCCTCGCTGAGGCCAGCGCCGCCTCGCAGCCTGCATGTCCCCCTCCAACAACGATCACATCATATTTATTTTTATTTTTCATATCCTTTTTATTGATGTTTCACGTGAAACATTTAAATTATTTATAATAAAAACAATAATCTAGCTGATTTCATTACTCTCTATATCAGTCTCCCAATAGGATCTTCTTCCTTTAGAAGATTCAGTAATTCGATTCCATTTGCGTTCCTGTAAGCATTGATCCCGGCTAATAGGCCCTGAGCAAGCGATTCTTCATATTCATTTGCTTTATTTATTTTTCCTGCAAAAAATAATCCCTTGAATTTTTTGCTTTCAAGAGCCTTATTAAGCTGAAAAGGGGAGAGGCATCCATATTTTATTCCATATCCGGGCCTGCTAATAAATACATTTTCAAATCCCTCTATCCTTCTTAAAAGCTCTGTCTGAATATCTTCTGACAGAGAATTTTCAAATCCATATAGATACATTTCTTCTGTATCTCTGCCCTCGGGCAGAATAAATATATTCGAACCGTGTTTTTTTCCGTCCCGGAAGGAAAAATTCTTCCCTGCAAAAGCCACAAAATATTCTGAGCCATTATTTTTTACACGCTTAAGGCCGCTGTTTTTTAGATTGATGCTCTTTCTTTCTATTTTAGGAGCCGCAAAAATACATGTGATGCCAAATTTTAAGTCTAAGCCCTTTAGCTTTTTAAAAAGTCTCAGGGATCGTATTTCCCCCGGCCTTCCTCCTTCTACAGTATTTTTTCCCCAGAAGATCTTAGAATTTAAAAATGTTCCTGTGCACACTACAACTGATCTTGCTCTATATTCTAAGTAATCACTCAATATGACTTTATAGCCATTACTTCCCGGTATTATGTCTGTTGCGAGACCCTGCTTTATATCGAGGTTTTCCAAATTCTCAAGAAGTTCTTTGACTTTTAAAGAATATCTCTTCCTGTCTATAACTGTACCACCATCAATATTTTTGTCTATTTGCCTGCTGCACCGCAATATAAATAATTCATTGGTGCGCATATTGCCGGGAACAGCGCTTCCGTATTTTTCTATCTCGGTAAAAAATTCTTTATATCTGCTGGATCCCATCATATTTCCGAAAGGCATGGCCGCTATGGTGTCCATATTAATTGAAAGCATTAATGTCTTTGCTCCGCTTCTTGCCGAAGCCATGGCTGCTTCGCTTCCGGCAAACCCGCCGCCTATTATAATTACATCGTATTCGTATATCTTTTTATTTATATTCATTTTCTATATTGTTTCACGTGAAACAATTACGTCAAATTCTCTTACTATATTGTTTTTTGGCAAAGTTTATTTTCCAATACAGAACTTTGCAAATACTTTATTCAGAAGATCTTCGCTGCTTGTATCTCCGGTAATCTCACCAAGAAGATCATATGCGATCTTTAGATCAGCAGAAGGAAACTCCTCCGATAATCCTTTTTTCATTGAATCTTTTGCATTTTTTAACAGACTGCTTACTTCTTTTATTATATTCTTTTGCCTTGCATTGATTATTATTCTGTCATATAGATCTATATCATCATTTAGTATGATGCTTTTTATTCTTTTCTCCAGCTTATCGACTCCGTGTCCTTTTAGTGCTGAGATCTTTATAATATTTTCAGCAGGGAAGTGGGCCCTTATATTTTTTATATCTATTTTTTGTTTAATGTCTTTCTTATTAATGCTGCAAATAACATTTTTTTTCTCAAGTCTTTTTACTATTCTGCTATCAAGTTCATCAAACTCTCTGCTTCCGTCCAGCACAATTATTACAAGTTCTGCATCATCAATATATTTCAGGCTTTTTGCTACTCCTATTTTTTCAATTACATTCTCTGTGTTTCTAATTCCTGCCGTATCTATAAGTATCAGCGGTATTCCATCTACATATAATATTTCCTCGACAGCATCCCTCGTTGTTCCGGGGATCTCTGTTACTATTGCCCTGTCCTTCTTTGAAAGAAGGTTTAAAAGGCTGGACTTTCCTACATTTGGTTTTCCGACAATTGCTACTTTTACACCATTTTTTATTATCTCGCCTTTTTTTTCATCCTTTATCAGCTGTTCGGCACTCTTTTGAATCTTGCTTATTTTATCCATTAAAGCTTTATAAGGGGCCGCATGCAGATCTTCTTCAATGAAATCGATGGACGCTTCCAGCTGTACCATTATTTCAAGTATTTCATCTTTTAGCCTGTATATCTCTTTTTTTATATTCCCCTTAAGGTTATTGGCTGCTATTTTTAGACTCTGTTCTGTTTTTGAATGTATTATACTGATTACAGCTTCTGCCTGTGATAGATCTATTCTTCCGTTTAAAAAAGCCCTTTTTGTAAATTCCCCGGGCTCTGCTATTCTTGCACCGGCCTCTACTGCCATCTCCAATATTTTTGTTGTTGCCGCAATTCCGCCATGGCAGTTTATTTCAACAATATTTTCTCTGGTATATGATGATGGTTCTCTCATAACCGAGACCACAACTTCATCAATACAATTCCTTTTACCGTCTTCAATGGTCCCATACATCAGAGTATATGTACCCTGTTGGGCAATTTTCTTTTTATTTTTTGCTCTGAATATCCTATCGGATATTTTTATCGAGTCTTTGCCGCTAAGCTTGATTATTCCAATAGCAGACTCTCCCGGTCTCGTGCTTATTGCTGCGATCGTGTCCTTCATATTATTTTTCATGTTTTACCCTTTTTGCATTTAAGGCTTTACATTATATTCAAATACTACTATTTTTTATACCATATAAAGAAAAAATGGTACCTTCGCACCATTTTTTCTTTATGTATATTGTTTTTTCTTCTACTATTTTACTTCATTCAGGGGATAGATGATTATCCTTCTATTTGGTTCTTCGTCCCTGCTTCTGGTTTTTATATCCTTGAATTTAGAAAGTGTGTTATGTACTATTTTTCGCTCATATGCACACATGGGCTGAAGCGTAATTCTTCTTCCTTCTTTGATAGCTTTTTTCGCCATGTTTATTGCTGTCCCGGTTATTTTTTCAATCTTGTTTTTCCTATAATCCTTTATGTCCAGCGTTACTCTTCTGTCCACAAGATTCTTCCTTCTGCTGATCAAGTTTACCAGATACTCAAGCGCGGCCATGTTTTTCCCATCGCGCCCGATCGCTATCCCCAGATCCTCTCCCTGCACTGATATTTTATAATCTTCAGTGTTTGTGCTTACTCTGACCTTTTCGCCGAGACACATCATCTCCAGGGCATTTTTTATTATCCGGGCCATATTATCCATCCCTGCCGGATTATTATCAGGTTCTTTAGCGCTTTCATTTTTTTCAAGATTGTCTTCTAAGAGTTTTCCGTTTTCCTCTTCTTTTTTAAGTGAAGTAATATAGGAATCTACAGCATTGGTGATTGTTGTATCTTTTGACATTTTAACCCCCGGGGTTGCTTTACTTATTCTTTCTTTTTTTCTTTTTCTTCCGTGCTATCACGGTCAGCTCTTCCTGGCTAAGCCCTTCCGCTGCATTACCTTTGCCGTCGTTTTCTTTGCCCTTATCCCTCTTGATTATGCGGTTTACTATGTATTGCTGTCCGATCGACCATACATTTGTTGTTACCCAATATATAAGTATTCCTGCTTCAAATCTGAATGATATAAAGCCAAATACCAGCGGCATCAAATACATGATCTTTGATTGTTTCGGGTCGGTGGTTGTTAGTTTTGTAGAAAGAAACATTGTGGCCACCATCAGTATCACCAGAATATAGTAAGGGTCCGGTTTGTCTAATTCCAGCCAAAGAAATTTGAAGTTATCAACTACGCTGGTTACTCTTTCTGTTGGTTCTCTAAGTGTTCTAAACAAGGCGAAAAATACAGGCATCTGCAGTATCAGGGGGAGGCATCCTGCAAGGGGATTGACATTGTTTTTCTTGTAGAACTCCATTGTCTCCTGCTGGAGCTTCTGCTTGTCATCCTTATATTTTTTCTGGAGTTCTTTTATCTGCGGCTGCATCTTCTGCATCCTTGCCATGGATTTTGTCTGGCTTATAGTAAGCGGCGTCAGGATCAGCCTTACTATGATTGTAAGAAGTATTATTACGATGCCGTAATTTGCAATTACATTCTGGTAAAGGAATACTACTATATATTCCAGAACATTTTGTATTGGTAAAAGAAGCTCCATTATCTTGCTCAAAATATTATCCTTCCATTGTTTATTTTACGGGGTCATACCCGCCCCTATTAAAGGGATTGCACCTCAACACTCTATGAGCCGCCTTCGCGCCGCCGCGGAAAATACCATATTTATCAACAGCTTCAATCGCATACTGGGAACAGCTGGGATAAAATCTGCAGCTACTCGGCAGAATAGGGGATATGTACCTCTTATATGCTTTAATAAAAAATATTATTATTTTTCTCACTATCTTATAAAGAATTAACTCTGTTTGTGCCCATAATTTAAGAAATAATAATTCAAGCTTTTCTCAAGCTCTTCCTTTATTTCTGAAAAACATGCGCCGGTTATTGTCTTTTTTACAATAATGTATAAATTTATGCTGAAAGGTATTGTAACGTTTCTTAAAATTTCTTTTAATACTCTTCTTGTTTTATTTCTTTGGAAAGCCTTGCCTGTTTTTCTGCTTATCCCAAAACCTGCTCGGATCACTTGCTTTTCTTCTTCGCCGGGGAGTATATATATAATCAGATATTTATTCTTTGATACTCTTCCTTTTTTTCTGAGTTCTTTAAAAATACTTTTTTCTTTTATAGTGTCGAGTTTAATATAGTCTTTCCCCCCTGGTTTTTAAGCAGAAAGCCTCTTTCTTCCTTTCCTTCTCCTATTTGCAAGAATCGCCCTTCCGGCTTTGGTGCTCATTCTGACCCTGAACCCGTGGTTCTTTTTTCTTTTCCTTACATTAGGCTGATATGTCCTTTTCATCTAAATTAATCCTCTTTTAATATATATTTATGGTTCTTCAAATTCATCGAGTAGTAGATTATACAATCTAATTCTATAGATATCAAGAACTCTCCTTTTAATTTCTTTTTAATCGCGGTCAATTTAGTCAAACACCTGTTCTGCTCTTTATGCTGATTGAAAGATATAAATCTTTTTCATTTTTCTTTTAGTGGTACTTTTCAAAATCTATAATAGTTATCAATATGTTTATCCACACCTGTTGATAACCTGTTGATAACTTAAAAAATACCACCATTTTACATGTCATTGGTTGTTAAAACACATTTTGTCCTATACAAAACAGTAGCTTTTTTCCCAATAACATATTATTATTTACCTGTTAATAACTTTTAAAAAATGGAAGGCGGTGAAAAATTCACGGCCTCCCGAACATGATCTCTATATATAAATTATTAATACTTAGCTTACAAAATCTTTATGGAAGACGGGTCCTTTGCCGACAACACAATCCAGGCCGCTGCTAAAAACAGCAGTTTTTTTATACCGGTTAAGATCGCGCTTTATGATAATATGCGCAGCATCCCCAGAATTGTTGATTCCATATATGATAATATATCAGAATTCATCAACGATACTTCACAGAAGACTTATTCATTATCGCACGATATGGGGGGCAAGATCCCTTATACTATTATAAGAGAGATCATTGAGAACCTCATACATGCAGATTTTAAGGAAGTGATCATAACGGTCATGTCCGCCGGCAATCACATACTTGTCTCTGATCAGGGTCCGGGCATAGACGATAAGGAAAAGGCGCTTCTTCCCGGCTATACCTCGGCCAGGACCAGCATGAAGGAGTATATAAGGGGAGTGGGTTCCGGGCTTCCTATCGTCAGGGAAACCATCACTTTTTCCGGCGGTTCTATAAATATAACCGATAATATCAGCCAGGGAACCGTGATCTCTTTAAAAATAGATACCCCCGCCAGCTCCCCCGGTATTGGTGTTTCTCCCCAGATAAATGAAAAAGACCCTGTTCCGGAGGAAATAGAAACGAAGCTTTCTGCGGGTGTTTTTGAGGAATTAAGCAATAGGGTTCTTTCTGAAAGACAGAAAAAAATATTGTTTTTAATACTCGAACTGGAGGAATCGGGGCCGTCTATGATAGCCGAAGAGCTTGGGTTCAGTCTTTCTACTTCATACCGCGAACTTATTTTTCTCGAGAAGAAGAAACTTCTTTCTTCGCGAAGTTCGGGTAAAAGAAAATTATCTAAAAAAGGTTTAAAATATCTTGAATATTATTCGAATAATCTTTAATATTGATATATGAATGGCGATATCAATATTATTTGGGAAAACATCCTTGCAGATATAAAAAGCAATATTAATCTGCCTACTTATAAAACGTGGTTTGAGACTATAACACCCCGCGATTTTAAAAAAAACACCCTTACTGTTTCTGTGAGCAGTGTTTTTGCCAAGGAATGGCTGGAGTCCAGATATTTAAGTCTTTTAAATAATTCCGTAAAAAAAGCCGCCGGGAATAAAACTACTGTTAAGATCATCGCTCATTCCCCGGAATTATCAGATGATAGTTTTTGTCCGGAAGTAGAGGCGGATGATAATAATAACAGAAAGAATAATTCTTATCCCGCTTCCGAGGGATCCGTTTTTAATTCAAAATATACCTATGATACTTTTGTTGTCGGCAACAGCAACCGTTTTGCCTGTACCGCATCACTTGCTATAAGTGAAAACCCTGGAAAGACCTATAACCCTTTATTTATTTATGGGGGCGTTGGGCTGGGTAAAACCCATCTCCTTCATGCTGTCGGACAATATACAAAACAGCTTTTCCCGGATCTTATTGTTAAATATGTATCTGCCGAGAAATTTCTAAATGATTTTATAAATGCCCTCCGGTATAAAAATATCATTGCTTTTAAAAACAGTT
>CBEVGD010000053.1:0-12453 GCA_965549355.1 uncultured bacterium
GGGGAAGAAGATAGCGGCTACAGTGTTTTTAGCGGCGGCGCAGTAAATGCCGGATCAGAGATCGATAGGGAATGGATGCTCAAAAAGAAGTCGCTCGTAGCCGTGCTGCGGCTCAAAGAAGGTCTCAGGGTGAACCATGGCGGTTTTCTAAAAAACCTCATTGGCCTGAGCAGATTGTACCCTCCGGAAAATTGGTGGAATATTAAAGAGGAAACGACCAGCAGCAATATACCGTTTGACTTGTTTATGCGCCCTTTTACGTACAGCGGCCTTGATACCTACAGGGATTGCCCATTTAAATACAAGGCGAGATATTATTTTAGTATAACCGGTGAAGAAAGCATGAGTCTAAGAATTGGCAGAGCCTATCATGATATACTTTTAAAATTCTTTAAAGACAGAGGCGGTTATGGCTGGGATAAGCTGCTCCGTATAATAGGCCGGGAATTTGGAAAGCAATACTTCGAGTTTCCCTCCCTCAGAAGCGAAGTTACCTCAAAGGTAATTTCGGATTTTAGAAGATATCATGATAACTATCTTCCGCCTGAACCGGAAAGCTCAATAATGGAAAAAAAGTTCAGTTTTAAAATAAAAAAGCTTCAGATAGAAGGAAGGGTGGATCAGATAAACCGTCTTCCGGAAGGAAGGCTGGAACTTGTAGATTTTAAATCAGGATCGGGAGGATACAGCAGGCAGGACCTTAAAGATGAGATACAGCTAAAAATATACAGGCTTGCAATGGATAAGGATAAGGGACTTCATAGCCTGCAGGCAGATGGCGGGATATTGATGAAATATATGTGTCCCGGCAATGAGAAAAAATCTGAGTTTTACATGCCTGATGATTATTATGACAGGCAGGAGATAGAATCCCTTATAGAAGAGCTGGCTGAAAGGATAATCCATGAGGATTTTAGTGATTATCCAAAAAGTTTTGTATCCTGTAAGTACTGCGAATACAAACTTATCTGTCCGGGGTTTTATGGAAAAGAAGATTAAAGGGACCACTCAGCAGATCGAAGTGCTGGAAAGCGATGCTCCGGTTAAAAGGGTCATTGCATGCGCCGGTTCAGGAAAGACCTGGGTGCTGACCGGCAGTATCGTCAATATCTTAAAAAGCGGGAATGTCAGCCCCGGCGAGGTCCTTGCATTGACTTTTACAAAAAATGCGGCAGAGAATATGCGCAATAGAGTGATACAGTCACTCGGAGATATAAATAGACAACTCTATCCTGATATCTATACCTTTAATTCATTTGGGAATGAGATCATATATGAGAACAGTTTTGAACTCGGCCTGGGCAAGGATTTCAGGATGATAACGAGCAGCCAGTCATGGCAGCTGCTGTATAAGGTATTTAAAAGAGTAAATATCTCGCATCTAAAAATAGGGAATAATCCTGGAGTATTTCTCCAGAAGCTGCTTGCTTTCATACAGGATGTGAAAAATAATATTATATCATTGGATGACTTCAGGGATTATATTAAAGAGCATGAAAAGATACTGGGAGGGTTTAAAAGTAAAGCGTTAAGAAATGAAGAAATGGAAATATCCAGGCTGTCCAGGGAACTATTTGTAATATACCTGGAATATGAAAAAATAAAATCAATGAGTATTGTAATTGATTATGCTGACCAGATATTTCTGCCATATTCATTACTATCAAAGCGCAAAGTACTCAGGGAGAAATACAGGTCCAAATATAAATATATCTTTATTGATGAGTTTCAGGATACCAATGTCGCCCAGGCAAGGTTTCTGACCCTACTATATAAGAAGGGCCATAATAAGATAATGATAGTAGGGGATGATGACCAGGGCATATATTCATTCAGGGGCGCCTGTGTGGACAATATATTGGACTTTGATAAATGGGATTGTTTCAGGGATGACCCGGTCAAGAATTTTTATCTTTCGGTAAATTTTAGATCCGGACCGGAAATAATAGATTCGGTGCAGCGCATAATATCAGAAAACAAAAGACGGTTCGAAAAGGTATTTACCGCATATGATGATAAAAAGAAGTCAGCGGTATTCTTTAATATCGAACAGACGCTTGAAGATGAGGCGAAGTCAATTGCCGGGCATATAAAGGACATAATAAATAATACAGGCATCAGGCCGGGGGATATTGCAATAATATCGCGACGGAAAAGATTTGAAAAAATAATTGGGGCCCTGGACAAAAACGGTATCAAATATAATTTGATAGGAAGTAAGAATTTCTATTATGAACCGGAAATACTATTTCTGGTATCCTGGCTAAAGGTCATAGACAATATCTATGATGAACTCTCAATGGTATATCTTTTAAAATCAAAAAAATACCGCATCGGGGACAGGGATATATTTTTCTTGAAAAACAGCAGCCCCGGGAGCAAGAAAACAGGACTGATAGACGGGATAAGAAATTGCCATAATAATGAACTAATAAGCAGGGAAGCAAAGGAGAGACTCGGGTCATTTGCGAAAAGCCTCTCTCTTTATATAAAGAGTTCAGGGGTACTGGATCTAAAGGAGCTCATAAGCCTTATATTTGAGGACTCCAGCCTTTCTCTTGAATTGAAGTCGGGATTTGGACAGTCATATAGAAAAAAAATACAAAATATCGAGAGTCTTGTAAAGATCGCTTCAGACTTTAGGCAGGAATCTTCTGAGAGAGGATATGAAAGCTTCATCCTTTACTTGAAGGATGTTGCAAGAACTGATTATGATGATTCTGATACGATGGAAATATCAAAGGAAAATTCAGTAAAGGTCATGAGCATACATGCATCCAAAGGGTTAGAATTCGAGGCAGTAGTAGTGCCGATGCTCTGGAAAAATGATTATATGGGAAGAAGCAATACAAACCAGGGATTTACCATCCCCTCGAGTCTGAGAAAGGATAGTGATATCTGGGCCAGAAAGAAAGATTTCTCAAGCACCAGAGCCTTCAGAGAGGAATCAAAGGGACTAAAGACTGAAGAGGAAAGGCGGATATTCTATGTGGCCTGCAGCAGAGCCAGGAAGATACTGCTGCTTTCACACAGCCGCTTTGAAAATAGGAAAGATGCTGATGATGAGAAGAAAAAACCAAAAGAAATAGTGCCATTTTTCCCGGACCTTGTCAGGGGGAATGACCACATAAAGCCCATTGGAGCTGAAGCTGCTGAGTTTCTTGAAAGTATTGAGGGCCATGGAAGCATCAATAAAAGTGCTGCTGCGGTCAAATTGCCGGGGGGCAAAAACATAAAAACAGAAGCCGGATATACAGCACAAAAAAACTATGACTGGAAGAGCATTGAGAAAAAGCTTGGAGCCATGACAAAGATGATAGAAAGGGACCCGGGCGGCGGGATCAAGAAATATTTATCAGAGTATCCGGATGCCGGAATGAGCAGCAGCGCTATAAAAGAAATCAGGAGATATATTAAAAGATCAAAAGGATCAGAAAAGATGAAGATCTGCAACGGGGCAAAAGCGGCGGTCCGGAGAACTACGTTTTCACTAACACCGCTTCTTGATTATCTGGAGTGTCCTGCAATGTATAAATGGAAATATGTTTATTCTGTTGCGGCACAGTCTGATAAAAAGATGATAATAGGCGAGGATATACATAAATTCATAGAAAGAATCACAATGCTGTGTTCTGATAGAGATATTGCCGGCATAGATGATATTTTAAGTGAGGCAGTCCCTGACGACATTAAACAATATATTGAGACTTTTTTGGCAAGTAGATTTGCCAGGGTTTTATCACAGGCACCAGAAAAGATGTTTCTTGAGAGATTGTTTTATTTTAAAACAGGGGACCATCTTATAACCGGGAAGATCGACAGAGTTGATTGTATTAATAAGGGGATAGAGATAATCGATTATAAGATGTCAAAAGGAAAGACAGGGGATATGCCAGTCAGATATAAAAGACAGATCCTGACATATATTTCAGCAGTATCTGATATTATGGGGGTACCTGTAAAGAATATTAAAGGTACTCTGCTATACCTTGGAAGCGGAAGGACCACAACGATAGAGGGCAGTATAGAAAATACCGGGGAAAATAATGCGGTACTTGAGGAAACGGCAAAGAAAATAATAAGGGGAGAATTTGATCCGCTTAATAAAAAAGATTGTCCGAAAGAGTGTCAGTACTCACATCTATGTTTTACCGTATAAGCTCAAGCATGTTCTTTTTGGTAAAAATATTCATATCAGACGGATTTTCCAGGAAATTCTCTACATCATCTTCTATTTTTTGCCAGTCTGCTTCCTTAGTGACCCTGGAAATAAGGTCCCGCCATGTATTATCTGATGGCACTTCACCACTCCAGCCAGTTTGTTTGAGTGCATTTTGAAGCAGGGGAATATTAGGTGTAATATTTTTCCATCTTGAGAGATACCATCCTAGATCAAAATAATCACGGCCTTTGGTATATTTTCTACTGAGAAGCGCATGCAGTTTGCCAGCAAAAAGAGAAGGAATATCGTAAGACAAGAAAGAAATGGGGAAATATTTATTGACAATATTGGTTTTTAAATCCGCACCTTCCGGCGGGTTTGTATCAATTTCAATTTTTATTGAAAACTTTTGATCCCTGTGGGGTGAGATCTGTGTTTCATACATCAATTTGTCAAATTTAATCATTGCATATTGCACAGTTTTTTCATCATTATAAGTTATGGAAATATCATATCCTGCCAGTTCCAATTCTTGTTTTATCTTTTCTACTAATTTTGCGAACACGAACTGCCGATTCCCTGTAAGAGAAAAATCCAGGTCTTCTGAAAAACGCGGAAGGTCGTATAGAAACCGCAGGGCGGTCCCGCCCAGAAATGCAGTCGAACGAAATACTTTACTGTCATGCATTATTCTTAGAATAGATGCCTGCAGATATTCCCGCATAATATTTAATTTTGCATTAAAGCCAGTTTTTTCAGAAACTAATTCAAGGACATAATCTTTCATAATATCTTTTCTCCTATCCCGCTCAAAGCATGATATTCTTCAATTACCCGGGCTACATATAACATTTTTGGTTTCTTAAACCGCCGGGCATATTCAAATAATTTTTCAGTACTGATTTTTTTTACATTCTGAAGTCTTAACTCATTAAGGTAATCTAAGGAAATGTCCGGTTTCTTTATATAAAAATAATCGAGTATAGCTTTTTCACAGGAAGCAATAAAAGCAGTCTGCTTATTGACAGTAACTGACTCATATCCCCAAAAAAGGGATTTATTAATATGGCTATAATCAAAGATTCCTGCTTCGGATACGAATCTTGCTCTCCTCTTTGCAGTAATCGATGTATATACCGTTACTGCTTCAGGAATCATATTATGATACTCAAGGGCTTTTTCCATACTGATATAGGAAGGTTTTTTTAAGATAGCGGCAATATAAGGATCATAGGGCTCGATCCTTCGGTACGGCTCTGCAAGCAGATACATCCCTCTTTTAAGCTGGATAATTTTTCCCGCTCTGTTCCAGCGGCTGATCTGCACTTCGATCCCGGCAGGGTCGGACATGCCTGCAAATAAGTTTTCAGTATTAATTACAGGTAATTTTCCTACAATCTTTAGAAAGTTAGCCCAATTCATGTTATTAACTTAACATAATTGTTAAGTTAATGCAAATAAAATTACAGACTTAAAGATCCTGCAGTAAAATCTAATTATGGCGAATCTGCCATAATTAAAACTCAAGCATGACTAAAAGGTTTTAAAAATTTGAAATAAACACCCTCAGGGTCAGTAGATAAATTTATTCAATAAACTGATTAACCAATTCAGGCAGACGGTCAACAAGATAAAATGGTATTGACAGCACTTTGTAATTCTGTCCTGAAAATCTATATTTCTCAACTTTTAAGCTGTCCCAGGATGTCCTTATAAGAATAATATCCTTATTAGAATCCTCCATACTAAAAAGCGATCTCATTTTTGGGATATTGCCCGATTTAACTTCAATACCGGCCAGTCTGGAACCATGTTGAATGCAAAAATCAACCTCGGCGCTTCCTTCGGTCCGATTTTTTGCCCAGTAATAAAGATCTGTTTTTTTATTGGCTCCGCCAGCGATCAAGCTTTGCCCTACAGCCTGTTCCATTATTTTGCCTTTATAGTTTCCCATAATTAGCTCTTTATAAGCATTATTAATAAAATTTACCAATCCGATATCCAGCCAGATCATTTTTTTGGGCGCTTTGGTTTGGGCATAAGGGGCAATCTGGCTGAACTGACTGCCATGACCTGTCTTAAAAGCATCACCTTTTCAACAGTACGGACAGCCTGAGATATTTCACGGCTGCGGTAAGAAGATCTGCCGAAGTTTTCATATTTAAAAAGTGAACCTGCTACTCTGGCGCCATATTCAACAATTTGTTCCAAATATTTATTTTCACTGTTTGATCTAGAATATTTTCTAATATCATCAATATATGCAGTATGGAGTCTGTTTAGAATAGTTCTTACTTCATCATGGCTGCCAGTATTTATATAGCTGTTTACAGCTTCAGGCATCCCGCCGATGATTACATAATCTCTATATAGATCGATTGCCAGTTCCTCAAAATCAAAAGAATCTCCTAATTTAATATCTGCAAGAGATGCAAGCAGTGCGGTCTTTTTTTTGGCCTCGAGGTATTCAAAAAAGGTCATCGGATATATATACATATAATCAATCCTGCCAACAGGCATCGACCAGCTCATATGGATCTTTCTGCGATCAGTGAAGGGACAAGAGCTATTCTGGGTGAGCAACCCATAACAAATATAGAAGAGGTGATCCCTGGCTCAAATGATCAGGGAGATAAGATCGTTGGAAACTTTAAGGGCAGGAGAAAGATAGAGCCCGGCGCACCGCTTATCTGTGGGTAATTGACGGTCTGCCATTTTAAGCTTTTTGTCTGTTAAATATTTTCTTGACACAAGATATTTAGATGATATAATTATAAAAAATATTTAAAGCGCTTCAAATATTAGAATAATAATATATAAAGAATTTAATGGTAAAATTAAAAGATGTAGCAGAAAAAGCAAATGTTTCACTGGCCACAGCATCACTTGCTTTAAATGATAGTAAACTAATAAATGAGAAGACAAAGAAAAAAATCAAGCAGTGGGCAAAAAAGCTTAATTACTATCCTAATATATATGCTAAGAGATTAGCTAAAAGGAAGAGTTACAATATTTGCATCATGATCAACTCAGAGTATTTTTTCAAATCTTCTAATATATATTACTTAAGAATAATTGGAGGAATTATAGAAGAAGCAGAAGATACTGAATATACTGTTAGTTTTTACTTTTACGAGGAAGATGAAGGCACAAAAGTATCTGGAGAAAAAAGCAATATAAAAAGCATGGATGGGATTATAGTATTAGATGTTATGGATGAGAATACACTAAATAGTTTAAGAAAAGAGTTAAATGTTCCTATTATTTTGATAGATAATCATAAAAATTTTATTGATATATATGGAGTAGATAATGATGACTCTGGTGGTGCATATAAAGCGACAAAATACCTGATAGATCTAGGACATAAAAAAATTGGATACATTGGCATTCCAGATACTCATCCTCTGGGTAGAGAAAATTGGAATGGTTTTAAAAAAGCGATGAAAGAGAATGATTTAAAAGAAGTTTGCTCTTTTAAAAAATGCAAGTTTGGAATAAAAAGCGGAAGAAGGGCAATGAATTATTTATTGAAAAATAAGTCATTGCCCACAGCTTTTTATTGTGTGAATGATTATATAGCCATAGGAGCGATAGAAGAGCTAAAAAGTAAAGGGTATAAGGTTCCTGATGATGTATCCATTATTGGAATGGATGATATGGAGCTCTCCTCTGAAATTGATCCACCGTTGACAACAGTTAGAATTAAGATGGAGGAACTTGGGAGAGTAGGTATAAAAAAACTTATATCTATTATAAATAATGGGTATAAGGGAGATATAAAGACTATAATTGATAATGAAATGGTAGAGAGGAAGTCTTGTAAGAATATTAGCTAGGTTTAAGATTTGATATAACCAGATTCAGAATTGTCTAGGCTATTTTTGTTTTTTAATTTTATTGACTTGACGAAAAAATTTTTTGTATTTAATTAAAGCGCTTTAGTAGATTGACGAAGTAAAGTAGGATGATAATAAATGAAAGATAGAATGACTCCAAGAGAACGTATAGAAGCAGTACTAAGTCTTGAAGTTCCAGATATGGTACCTATGGGTGATGGTAACTTCCAGCATTGGGGATTTATAAATCATTTTTACAGAACAAAAGAAAAGGGAAAATGGAATCTTGAGGAAATTTGTAGAGCAGTAGGAAATTCAAAGGTAGATTTTGCATTTGAGATTGCAGCTTCTTTAGAACCTCATGTTGAAGAAAGGTTAGGACTTACTTATCAGGTTACAAAATGGACTGAAGTGATAATAGATAGACCCTTTATAACTATAGAGGAATCAAAGCCCTGGATAAAGGATATAATAATGAAAATAAAAAAATCAGATCCTGATATTATGTGGAGTTTTGTTGGAAATACTGGAATGTTTAGTTTAGGGAAAGGAAATTATAAAAAAGATTTTTTATGGAAACAAAATTACCTAAGAGATACGGTTCTTATGCATACAAGCTACGTTCATCTGGATACATGTTATATGATGGCAGGAATGGAAATATTTTCATATCTTATAGCAGATGATTACGGTCTACTTATAGAATGGTTCGATGAATTGTGTAAACATGAAAGGAGAAGAGTAAATAGATGTGCTGATTACAATCTATCTCCCATAGCAGTTGCTGAGTGTGATATAGCATCAAAAACAGGACTTATGTTTTCAAAAGAATTCTTGGAAGCTGAGTACTTTCCAAGATTGAAGTTATTGATAGATGAATGGCATAATCATGATATAAAAGTAATTTACCATTCAGAAGGTGAATTAACTTCTGTGATTCCAAATATTATAGATGCAGGTGTAGATGGAATAAATCCATTAGAACCAGATATTTTAGATATAAAACAAATAAGAAAAGATTATCCAGATCTTATATTCTGGGGTGGAATAGATAATAATGAATTATTATGTAACGGTACAGTTGAAGAAGTAGAACAAGCAGTTAAGAATTTAATAAAAGATGCCGGAGCCAATGGTAGACTTCTTCTAGGTTCTAGTGGACAAATTCATCCAGCAAACAAGCTTGAAAACTGTCTGGCTATGTTTGAATTTGCAAGAAAGTTTGGAAAATATTAAAAATGGAAATCTAATTTAATAAATTTAAAAAAATTTATGGGTAGCTATAACGATTTTAAGATTAAAAAATATTTTATTAATAAAGTGACGCTAATAATATAAATGAAGGGAGATATGTGTTTAAAAAATCTCAGCTTAATAGTATTAGAAGTAAATTAATCAGTTTTAAGGAACTTGGAATTGTAATAGCTCTGATTTTACTTTCATTGATTATTGGCATCATAAATCCAATATTTTTTTCAAGAGATAATCTGATGAATATTTTAAGAGTCATGTCCTATACCGTAATTGTCGCGGTTGGGCAAACCCTGGTTCTTATACTTGGGGGACTAGATCTTTCAGTAGGTTCGGTAATAGGTTTAGGTGGTATTGTTTCAGCATTCTGTATGGTAAATCTTGGATTACCAGTACCTGTCAGTATAATTGCAGGCTTGGGAGCTGGTTGTATTATAGGTTTGTTAAATGGTTTGTTTGTAGTAAAGCTTAGAATACCACCCCTTATTGTAACACTTGGCACCCTTTATATTGCAAGAGGTATTGTAAATGTCATTACGATGGGTAGACCAGTGTACCCTCTACCAGAATCATTTGGAATATTGGGTAATGGCGAAATATTTTCAATACAATACTCGATTGTTATTATGGTAGTCTTTGCATTAATAATTCACTTCATTTTAAAAAAGACCGCTTTTGGAAAATATATTTTTGCGATTGGAGGAAGTGAAGAAACAACCAGATTATATAGTATTAATGTAAATAAAGTTAAGTTTATCGTTTATATTATCTGTGGTTTTTTGGCAGCTTTTAGCGGAATTATTATGACTTCTAGAATGGGATCAGCTCAAACAAATTTAGGTACAGGATGGGAATTAAAAGTTATTGCTGCTGTTATAATCGGTGGGACAAGTGTACTTGGTGGTTCCGGGACGATCTTAGGAACAATAATTGGTGCTGGTGTAATGAGTGTGCTGTCTAATGGTATGGTTCTTATGAGAGTATCTCCGTATTGGCAAAATATTGTTATTGGAATGATTATAATTTTTGCAGTAGGTCTTGATATGTATAAACGTAAATATAAAACTGGAGGTGTTATTTAAATTTTTTTAAATATTCATCAGGGCAATAACCATGCTGCTGATTTTTTATATATATTATTAAAAGATAAGAGGAGGTATAAGATGAAGAAGTACATTATTTTATTAATGGTTCTGGTATTTTCAGTTTCGACGGTCTTTTTAGGAGTTGGATGCAAAGAAGAAGTAACAGAAGGAGCAGAAGAAATAGAACAGGAGGAGTTGCGGATGGTCATGGTTTCCCCGCTAGTGAATCATCCTATTTTTGTCAGAATATATGAGGGATTTGCCTATGCTGGGGAAGAATATGGTTTTGAAACTTCTATGATTGGACCTGATGACTTAAGCATGGATACTATGATAGAAGCAACGGAAACAGCAATTATAGAAAAAGTTGACGGTATTGTAATGTATCCAATGTCGCCATCTGCCTTTACTCCTGTTCTTGAAAAAGCAAAGGAAGCTGGAATAAAAATAGGTTGCTTTTTTTCTGATGCAGAAAGGGAAGAATTACGAGATAGTTTTACAGGTACAGATTCTTTTCTTTGTGGTAAGGATATGGCAGAAGCAGCCTATGCAAAAGTTAATGGTCCTATTAAAGTAGGTATCATAATGAGTGCACTTGATACACAGGATGAGTTAAATCAGGTAGATGGAATAAAATCTGTAATGGAAGAATTACCTGATTCAGAGATTTTGACCATAGTAAAAGATGATGCTGACCTAATTGTAGCTGAAGAAGAACTTACAGCTATGATAAAAACGTATCCAGAAATGAATTGTGTATTGTGTACTGAAGGAGGAGGCGCACCAGCTTTGGGAAAGGTATTAGATGAGTTTAATCTTACTGATAAGATTGTAATTATCGCAATGGATGATATAGACCAGAATCTTCAGACTGTAAGAGATGGACTTATTTATGGAATTATGGCACAAGGTTTTCATGAATTTGGATATTTAAATGGAACAAACCTGGTAGCTGCCATAAAGGGCGAGGAATTTGTGGCAAAAAATCTCATACCAGGAAAATTAGTTACTAAAGAAAATATTGATACATTATACCCAGAAAATTAATTTTTATTTCTTTGGAGATTTAATTTGTAAAAAACTTATGTAAGGTATTTAAATGTATACCTTACATAAGTTTGTTGAGAAAGTTAAAACAATTAAAAATTTCTAAATGTATATTGCGAATTTAAATTCAAATTATTCAAAGGAAAGCTAAGATGGCAAACAACAATGAAGTAGTTTTGGAAACAAAAGCACTGGAAAAGCACTTCGGGGGTATTAGAGCAGTTAATAAAATAGATATGAAGCTTTACAAAAATGAGATTCTTGCCATTGTTGGTGACAATGGCGCAGGAAAATCAACCCTGATTAAATGTATTGCAGGTGTATATAGAAAAGATGAAGGAGAGTTATACATTGAAGGGAAAAAAGTAGATATAAACAATACAAAGGATGCCAAAGATTTAGGTATGGAAACAGTTTATCAGGACAAAGGCTTAATATCAGTTCTTGATGCACCTTCTAATCTTTTCCTGGGTAGAGAAAAACTGAGAGACAATGTCCTGGGAAAAGTATTTAGGTTTTTAGATGAAAGGTATATGAGAGAAGAGACAAGGAAACTGTTGGCTAGAATTGGAGTAGAGGTAAAAGATATAGCGTCAACAGTAAATTTTTTATCCGGCGGACAACAGCAGTCGGTTACAGTAGGAAGAGCTGTATACTGGAGTGCAAAAATACTAATATTTGATGAGCCGACAAATAATTTGGGAGTACGGGAGCAGGCAAAAGCAATAAACCTGATTAGAACCATAAGGGATACCCATCCTGAAGTATCAATAATAATTATTTCTCATAACCTCTATCATGTATTTGAACTTGTGGATAGGATAATAGTTCTTAGAAATGGTCAAGTTATTGGTGAAAGGGAAAAAGATGAGACTACTCGTCATGAGATAGTGTCTATGATTACAGGGCTTAACGGATAGGTTATTATAAATAATATAATTACTATAAATTATTTTTCCGGAAGTATATTTTTAAGAAATTAATAAAGCTTTAGACTTAAGAATTTTAATAATAAGGAGAAAAAATTATGCCAGGACCAGGTTCTTTTTTAATCGGTGAAGAAGAAAAA
>CBEVGD010000054.1:0-12425 GCA_965549355.1 uncultured bacterium
ATTTCTTGCCTGTCCGCCAATGATCTTCCCAATATTTGAAGTAGTCTCACTATCTATTCTGCCGATCCTGATATTTGAGACGGCAAGCGCTGCCGCCTTAATTGAATTTATGCCCTTTTCCGGTTCTATGCCTGCATGTGCAGCCTTCCCAATAAATTCTGCATCTATGGACCCATGATACGGAGCCTGGTTATAAATGGTCCCGACATCGCCATTAGCATCAAATACAAATCCATATTTTGCCCCAACTTTATTAAGATCGACATATTTTGCCCCTATAATCCCTATCTCCTCAGATATAGTAAATACTATATAGATATCTCCGGAAGGCATGTCATTGCTGATTATTACTCTTAATGCTTCTATTATGGCTGCTACAGCAACTTTGTCATCACCTCCGAGGATATAGTCATTTTTATTACTTATTATTCCTTTTTTGATGATCGGTTCGATATCACCGTCGACCCTTACTGTATCCAGATGCGCCCCCAGAAATATGGGAAGCCTTCCGTCATTTGATTTACCTTTATAATGAGCAGTGATATTGCCGCTATTGGATCCATATTTTTTACCCGAGTCATCTATGCTGACGTCCAGGCCCAGATCCTCCAGGATCTTGCTCACATAGGCCACTATCTCCTTTTCATTTCCTGACGGGCTCTTTATGCCGGCAAGCTTAATGAAAAGGTCTATCAGCCTTTTTTCGTTTATAAGATTATTTCCCAATTTTAAATATCCTCTCATATTTTCTTTGGACAGAAATACAAATTATCCCGGCAATAAGAAGCACCAGAGCCGCAGCTGATGAACTTATAATCAATCTTATAAAAAATTGATAAAAAAATCCAAAGGGAGATAAAGTGATAAGCAGCGACCCCTCCGGAAACATAAAATTTCCCTGAGGAAAAAATACCGCATGAAAACTGTTAAAAAGATATGAAAAATTAGTGCTCAGGATATAGAATAATATAAATATAAATAATACTATTGACGAAGACCACAAACATAAAAAACCGATTTTCCTCAGGTTTTTCTTTTTATCAGTAGACACAAGGATTATAAATAGGGCCGCCAATATCGCCAGACTTACTAAAAATAATATAAAAATATTTTTTAAAAGGTCCCTGACATCCTCCATATGGCTTATTTCACTATCTGTAAAGAATGCAGTAGAGCTCTTGAGAGGGTCAGCAAACCGGACATCACCCCTGAGATCGCCGCGGTACTGAAAAAATTCAAATATATCTGATGTCATTTTTTGGACACTGTCGCTTTTAAGAGATTCATATACATTATTTTCAATGTACAGCTTATTATAGAAATCAGCATTAAATATATACAGCCCCAGCGGAGCAAAAAAGATAATCACCGATAGAAATATCGAAGCTGCAGCTATTAATATTTTAGTATAGGTTTTTATTCTTCTGGCTCCTTTCCCTTATTTCCTGACCCGGCCGAATATTCTATTGAGGCTTTTATAAAATCCCTGAAAAGAGGATGGGGATCATCCGGCCTGGATTTAAATTCCGGATGAAACTGTACAGCGACAAACCAGGGATGATCATCGATTTCAACTATTTCTGCAAGGTCTTTGTCAGGATTTATGCCGGTAATACTCATGCCGGCCCTTTCAAGCATATCTCTGTATTTATTATTTAATTCATACCTATGCCTGTGTCTTTCCTCTATGTCCAAACGTCCGTATGCATTATAAGCTTTTGAACCTTTTTTAAGCTTGCATTTATAACTGCCAAGCCTCATTGTACCGCCTTTTTCCTTTAAATTCTTTTGTTCCATCATAAGATCTATGATAGGATTTTGTGAATCCGGATCAAATTCAGAACTATTAGCGTTCTCAAGCTTTAATATACTTCCGGCAAATTCTATAACTGCACATTGTAATCCCAGACATATCCCGAAAAAGGGTATTTTATTTTCCCGGGCATACTTGATTGCATTTATTTTGCCATTTATTCCTCTAAGTCCAAAACCATATGGGACCAGCATTCCGTCAAGACCATCCAGATTATCTATATTATCCTGGAAGTTTTCCAGAAGCTCAGAATTTATCCAGACAGGTTCTACATTTTTCCCGTGATAGTAGCCCCCATGATTAAGAGACTCCACGATACTTATATAGGCATCTTTGAGATCAGTATATTTCCCAATAATTCCGATCTTCACTTTTCCTTCAAGTCCATGTATCCCCTCTACAAGTTTTTTCCAGCTATCAAGATCCGATTCTCCGGACCTCATGTCTAATTTCTTCAGGACCCTTATATCAAGACCCTCCTTTTGAAGCATAAGAGGTATCTCATAAAGGTTCTCTGCATCCAGTGCTTCAATTGTATCTTCTTTTTCAATATCACAAAAAAGGCTTATCTTTGCCTTTAACCCATCATCAAGCTCGATTTCGCTCCTGCAAATGATTATATCCGGCTGTATGCCGATGCTCCGGAGTTCTTTAACGCTGTGCTGCGTGGGCTTCGATTTTAATTCATCGGAAGTCTTCAGATAGGGTATATAAGTGACATGGATATATATCACATTTTCCTTCCCGGCATCTTTTCTAAATTGTCTGATAGCTTCAAGGAAAGGCAGGCTCTCTATATCCCCGACTGTTCCGCCGATCTCAGTTATAACTATATCTGCACCCTGCCTTTTAAGTGTTCTTTTTATTGAAGATTTTATCTCATCAGTTATATGCGGGATCACCTGCACTGTTGAACCGAGATAATCTCCACGCCTTTCATTATCTATCACATTCTGGTATATCTTGCCGGTTGTAAAATTATTGTATTTTGAAAGGTTTTCATCTATAAACCTTTCATAATGGCCGAGATCCAGGTCAGTCTCTCCACCGTCATCGGTCACATAGACTTCTCCATGTTGCATTGGGTTCATCGTACCAGGGTCGATATTTATGTAGGGGTCCAGCTTTTGGATAGTAATACTATATCCTCTTGATTTTAACAGCCTTCCAAGAGATGCGGCACAAATACCTTTCCCAAGAGATGACAATACTCCTCCGGTCACAAAAATATATTTAGTCTCCAATCTGGGCTTTCTCCTTTTTTAGATTATATTTTACTGTATCAGCCTTATTTATCAATTCCTCTGCATGCTTTACAGAGATCTCGCTCTCCCTCATCCCTCCAAGCATTCTTGATATTTCCTTTATTTTCTCATCCGTCTCCAGTTTATTGATCTTGATCTTCGTACGGTCAGCCCGGACATATTTATCAATAAAATAATGACTTGTAGAAAAGCATGCTATTTGTGCAAGATGGGATATTGCTATGATCTGTTTTTTTAACGATATATTATAGAGTTTTTCCCCCACAACAAGAGCTATGGCTCCTCCTATTCCAGAGTCGATCTCATCAAATATCATTGTGGATATATTGTCAGCAGCGCCCAGAGCGGATTTTAGAGCCAGCATAATTCTCGATATTTCCCCGCCGGACGCTACTTTCTTTAGGGGCCTGGGATTCTCTCCCATATTAAGGGAAATAAAAAATTCAATAGCGTCAATACCGTTTCTTGCAAACACCGGATTGCCTTCGTCAGGAATCCCGCCGGCACCATTTTTTAAAAGATGTCTTTGTATATTAAATATCACTGACCTGAAGCCAAGATCATCAAGCTCATTAAGCACCTTTTCTTCAAGCAAGCCGGCTGCTTTGTCCCTGGCTGAACTCAGCTGTTTAGCAGACTTTAAAAGATCCTCGCGTAAAACCATTAATTGGTTCTCCGTTTTTTCAATATCCTGATCAAGACTCTGAAAACTATCGATCTCCTCTTTTAATTTCTTTAAATGATTCCCAATATCCGGGATGGTTATATCATATTTTTTCTTTATTAACGAGAAGCTATAGAGCCTTTCCTGGATGGTATCCAGTCTTTCCCTGCTGAAATCAAGATCAGAAAGATAACCTCCTAGGAAATGGCTGATTTCTTCTATAATGTCTGTAAAGAGTCCTATTCTTTCCGAAAAATCCTTAAATCTATTATCAATAGATGCGAGCTGTCCAATATTTTTTTGCATAAGCAGGATTGTATCCGAGAGATTGGATGCATCCGTGCCGGACCCTTTTATAATCTCTTCCGATTCAGAGGCAAGCCTGTAGATGCTCTCATAATTCTTTAGTATCCTTAATTCATTTTCAAGCTTTTTTTCCTCGCCTTCCGTGATCTCAAGCTTACTGATCTCCTGATATTTGTAATTTAGATCCTGCAATCTGGCATCGCGGTTGTCCTGCAGATTTTTCAGGTCCTCCAGATCTTTTTCTCTGCCAGTATACAGACTAAAATTAGATAAATATGCTTCTTTCAAAGGAGAAATAAGATCACCGCCAAAATTATCTACTATCTTAATATGGGTCCCCGGCTCCAATAAATACTGATGGTCATGTTGTCCGTGAAGATCCAAAAAACAATTGCCAAGTCCTTTAAGAATGCTGACCTGTGTAAAAAGTCCGTTTATAAAAGCTTTATTTTTGCCTGTCCGGCTCAATTCCCTCGAAATCACTACATCATTCTGAAAATCTTCCGCATCGACAATATTATGTTTAAGCAAAAATTCCTTCACAGTATTATTGGAGCTGAAATCAAAATATCCCTGGACAAGGAGCTTATCCCTGTCTTCCCGTATTAGCTCACTATCCGCCCTTTCACCGATTAGAAGGTTAATAGCTTCGATTATCAATGTTTTTCCGGCCCCTGTTTCTCCGCTCAATATGTTCAAACCGCTGCCAAAATTTATCTTTATATCATCGATGATCGCAAAATTTTTTACCTGAAGTTCTTTTAACATAAAATATAATTTCGGTTATTATCTATTTTTGTTGGATCCCTTTTTACAGATTCTATTATATTCTTTCAATAAATTTCTCCTTAAATACTTTAAAAAAAGCATTAGGATTAAAACTTATAAGATTTAGATTTTTCTTGGACCTGGTGACTTTAAGAACATATTCAAATGGATTTTCCAGTAGAGCCGTTTTCCCATCTACGCTAAGTATGTCTATTTTATTACCAGAGCTCAATCTTACTTCCAGCACTTTATCGGGGCCAAGTATGATGCTTCTGCTAAAAAGTGTGTGGGGACATATGGGAGTGATTATTATTGTTTTGGCTTCTGGCTCGACAACAGGTCCGCCGGCAGATAGTGAATAAGCTGTTGAACCGGTTGGAGTAGCAATTATTATTCCATCAGCTACGAATTTTTTAATAGGCAGGCCGTTTACGAAAATCTCCATCCTTATAACCTTTTCGCTCATGGACCTCGTAATTGCAAATTCATTCAATGCAAGTTCCGGCAAACCGGTATTGATCGGTTTATTATTTTTAAAAAGCTCTCCCTTAAGAAGCATGCGCTTTTCTATATGGTATGAACCTTTTATTAATGCATTCATGGCTTCGCTGATATTCTCAGTATCGACCTCTGTAAGAAAACCAAGATTCCCGGCATTGATGCCCATAATGGGTATTTCGTTTTTAAAACTATATTTTGAAGCGCGTAAAAATGTCCCATCCCCCCCGACTGATATAATAGCCTCGCACTGATCAGAAAAATAATCCCGGGATACTGAAGGAAGAGAATATTTTTTAGGAAGCAGATCTTCTTCAGGTAAAAGTACTTTGATGCCCTTCTCTGCGAAATGATCATATACAGATCTAGCTATCTCGATCGCCTTTTGTTTTTCATTATTTGAAATTATTCCGACTATTTTCATATAAAATCGTTTCTCAAGAAAAGAATAAATGAGCCTCATTCACTACATCACCGATTATTTTATCATAATTTAGTTTAGATTTAGTCGAATTTGTAGATTTTCTTAAATATATCCAGAATTCTATATTACCTTTAGTGCCTTTGATCCTGGAAAATGCAATACCTTTAATAGATACCCTGAGACTTTCTAAGAAACCGGCAATTCCTGCCAGGGCCTTGATATGCAATTGTTTTTCCTTCACTACACCCCTGTGTTTTACATCTTCTCTTCTTAATTCAAATTGTGGCTTGATCAGTAAAAGTATTCCGGCATCAGGTACGGTTATCTCAATTATCTTACCCAGTATTTTTTTTATAGAGATAAAAGAGACATCGGCCACAGCAAAATCTGCATGGGATTCTAATTTGCGGCTATCCAGATATCTTATATTGGTCCTTTCAAGGACCTCTACTTTTTCAGAATTCCTGAGTTTCCAGGACAGGAGACCGTGTCCTACATCAATTGCAATTACCTTTTTTGCTCCATTTATCAATAGATAGTCTGTAAAACCTCCTGTTGACGACCCTATATCAACAGCTATTTTGTCTTTTACGCTCAATCCAAAATCCTTAAAGGCGCCTTCCAATTTATAACCGCCTCTGGAAACATAAGGTTGTTTTGAAATTATTTCAATTTTTGAATCAACAAGCAAAATATCGCCTGGCTTTGATACTATTCTGTCTTCGGCCCTGATGCGTCCTTCCATTATCAGCGCCCTGGCTTCTCTATCGGAAGATACAAGACCTCTTTCCAATAAAAGTCTAAGAGCACTTTGTTTTTTTTGTCCGCTGATGCTACCCCATGCCTTTTTTGTAAGAATAAAATTTGCAATAAAAAGATTGAACTTACATATAGTTAGTAGAATTCATTACAATTATATTGCTACAGGTAAAAAATTGAAATATTAAATCTAAAAGCTTATATCCGAACAGATCATTTTTGATCTTCAGATATTCTATTAAGAAATTTACCGAGCACTCCATTGATAAACTTTGGCGTATCAGCTTTCTGTCCAAGTGATTTTGCTATTTCTATAGCTTCATCGACTGAAACCTTTAATGGTATATCTTCCTCATGCAGCATCTCATATATGGCCATCCTTAATATATTTCGATCTATTACCGCTATTCTATCAAGGGACCAGTTTTCTACGATCCCCTTTATAATATCATCTATTTCCTTTAGATGGCTGCCTACGCCACTAATGAGCTTTAAAGCAAAATCATCAAAAACTTTGCCGGTCAGACCATCATTTTCTATAATTTCTGCTGTATTTTTTCTAAGCAGGTCCTTCTGGTAAAGAAGTATTACCGCCGTCTCCCTGCTTGCTCTTCTGCTTATTTTTACCATAATCTATTAGTCATGCTCTGGTCATATATTCGCCGGTTCTGGTATCTACTTTGATCATATCTCCATTATTTATAAATAATGGCACCTGCACCATTGCACCGGTCTCGATCCTCGCAGGTTTAAAGCTAGTTCCCACAGTATCGCCCTTGATCCCCGGTTCTGTCTCTATTACTTTTGCTTCAATAAAAATAGGAAGCTCAATCGAGATCGGCCTATTATCATGATATACCATAGAAAGTTCCATACTTTCAAGGAAGTAGTCCTTTTCGCCCGATACTTGCTCCTCACTTAGCTGTACCTGTTCATAGTTTTCCATATCCATAAAATTATAATGCTGGTCCCTGTACAAAAACTGCATTTTTTTTGTCTCCAGGATAGCCTGTTCCATTTTTTCCCCGGCCCTGAATGTTTTTTCTACGGTAGCTCCTGTATCCAGGTTCTTTAGCTTTGTCCTGACAAAAGCTCCGCCCTTGCCGGGCTTTACATGTTGAAAATACAATATTTTAAATAAGGAGCCGTCATATATAACTGTAATGCCGTTTTTGAAATTACTTGTACTGATCATTATTAAGCGCTGCTCCCCTCCGGATCATAAATATTTAAAAAACCTGATATACGGACCGACTTATACATTTTATAGATTATGATAGAAATGTAAAATCCTTTTTTGATTTATATAGATTTTCACATCCATTTTTTTTGACAACTACCATGTCTTCTATCCTGACTCCGCCGAGTCCCGGTATATATATTCCGGGCTCTATTGTCACCACCATATTCTCCATTAAAACCGTTCTATTTCTCCCTGTGAGGGCTGGATTCTCATGTACCTCAAGACCGACCCCGTGGCCGAGCCCGTGTCCAAACTCTTTACCGTACCCAGATCTCTCAATATGTTTCCTCGCTATTCTGTCCAGTTCATCACATCTTATTCCTTCACGGCAGGCTCCTATTGCTTTAAACTGTGCTTCAAGCACAATACTGTATATTTCCTTCAATTTTGAAGCGAAGGGTCCGTTTCTTAAGAAAATAGTTCTTGTGATATCTGAGCAATATCTATTATAAACTGTTCCAAAGTCCATAAGCAGTACGTCTCCTTCAATATTTAGATGCTCTGATAAGTAATGTGGTTTTGAAGAATTAGAGCCGCCTGCAATCACAAAATCAAAAGAGCGGCCATAGCCGCCGTTTTTTATAAGCAGTCTTTCAATCTCAATACCAAGCGAAAGTTCGCTGTGCTTTGAGATCCTCTTATATGAAAGTTCGGTTATTTTCTCAAATGCCAGATCAGTAATACGGCATGCCTTTTTTATATTTTCAAGCTCACACTCATCCTTTACCAGCCGCAGCGATTCCACAATGCCGGTATCCGCAATTAGATTCTTTCCGGATTTTTCAAGAAGGTTCCCGAGCTTTATAAAACTCCTGTGTTCAATTCCGGAATCTTCAATAATTACCCTTTTCGGTTTCAATGCAGACAACAGTTCCGCAGTTTCTTTCATTCTATCATTTTTGTAAAGGATAACTTCTATATTACTGCTTCTAACGGAAGTCAGGGCATCTTCATAAAAGATAAAATTTACAAGAAGGGTTGTTTTTTCTTCTGATATTATAAGTATGCTATTGGAGTCCTTGCCATAAAAACCGGTCAGATAATAGATATTCTCAGTTTTCAGTACTATTATATTGTCCAGGCATCTATTGGAAAGATATTTTTTTAGTCTTTTTACTCTGAAAGTGAAATCAATTGCCACAATAATTAATTATATGTCTATTCATGATCAATCTTCTACTACTTCCTGCCATTCTTTGCTGAAAGTGGCCCCGCCATAGACTATTGGCGGCATATCATCGGGAATATTATCGCTAAGATCCTCCTGATAACCGATCGTAGTGAAACTACCGACCAGCCAGCCTACTATCCCGCTGCCCGAATCAGCATCAATCTGATTGCAGATCAGGGTTCCCTTAACTGCATTATGGCTATTTAAAAATATTGTCCCTCCCGACATGCCGACGATGCATACATCGGGGTCATTGTAATCTGCAACATAATTATTATAATCATCTACCGATATATCCATATCGCCATGTGAGATCAAAATTAATAAGCTGTCTTCAGGGAAATCTGCTGTAACCCTCGGGACCAGCCTGCATGAAGCGTCGATCTTCCCTGTAGAGATTAGTTTTCCCCTTTCCTCATAACGGATATCATCATTGCTCTGATCGATTGCTTCACCGATGGTTATATCACTGTCAACCAGAACATTGCCTTTTATTTCCAGATAATACTGTCCGCTATCTTCATAAAAATAGAATTCATTACCGCCAACGCTCCTGTAAAACTCATCATATGGAGGGCTAACCAGGAGCAAATCCGGATCAATTTTAAAAACATCATCAGCCGCACCATCTTCATTTTCCATTATTTCAAGATAATCGACAGGGGGTCCGTTAATTTGATTTATAAAGTTACTTATATAGATGTTTACATTAAAATTAGGGGGATCAAAAACATCATTGGTCATTGGCTCATTGCGATAAAATCTATCACTGCCATCATGCAAATATATGCCCTGTAGATTATAGTCTACAGGATATGAAGATGTTCCGATCCTGGTGCTTCCCGTCATTCTGATATCCCCCATTACAACCAAAAGCAAAGGATCCGATGTTGAGGAAGGAGTACTGTCTTCAATATGGGCAGTCCAGCCGCTCATTTCCAGATTTCCTCCGACACTCAGAAGTTCGGTTTTTATCCGTGAGAATTCTCCAATATCAAGAGTCCCCCCCACAAGGACCTTCCCGCCTGAAGAAAAATCTCCGACTGTTTCAAGGACCCTTAAAGTAAGGTCTCTCCCGACAAATAGCGGCCCGCTTATAAAAGACCGGTCAAACAGCCCCAATATGCCGTCATAAGTAAGGCTGCCCTTTGAATATATATACTCAAAAATATTGACTTCAGTAGAAAAATTAACCGCAAGATTGACTTCTACTTCCCTGGAATAACCATCCAGCTCGGTTCCTACTGAACTTATTATATAATTGGTTAATTTACCGTCACCATTAAAGACCTCATCATAGGATATCTCAAAGCTTCCCTGGACATCATTATTTGAATCAATAACATTGCCGGTATAAGGGTTTGAAGGAAGACTGTTGTTATCATCTTCATGGTGCTTTTCTATTTTAAAAAACATATCAGAAACTCCGGCTTCGGCTATATTCAGCGCCCTTGACTTGCCTTCATCGAGCCTTGTAAATGTAATATCTCTGAAGATATACCTTGTCATGACAGTGGTCGTAAGGATTATAACCAGCCCCAGGATTAACATCATTATAGTGATATTTCCCTCTTTGCTCTTTAAATTAACTATATTTTTTTTATACATATTTATTTTATACCTGTTTTATAATCTACGGACCATCTAGATCCTGTTTCTTAGAGTAATAGAAGTTGCCAGATTCATGGTCCTATCGCCCTCTGTGGTCTCTTCCTGGTCTATGATCAAATTTATATTTATATTTTTAATATTATCCAATTCCGTCGCCACTATAGGCGTAGTGAGGCTATCCTCTCCAAAATTTACAAAATACTCAAATATTTCACCGCTTATTACATGCGAGACAACTATCTTTCCCTCAGCGCTGTCTATCTTGCGGAAGAGGTTATAAAATCCGCCATCACTTTCCAGATAATAATGGACTTCTTCAAGATCTTCATCCTGATCAACATTACCGTTGAATCTTATTTCACCGGTATCTGCTTCCTCTATGCTGGATATCTCCCTTAAATCTTTCGTTATCCTGTACATAGCTGTCCTTGTATCGGTTATAGAAGCGGCAATACTCAGTGTTGTCTCCGTAGAATTAACCGAGGTGAAATAAGTAAGCGTGGCCGTACCTACTATTAAAAACATCAGTAAGGAAACAACCATCAATTCAACCAGGCTAAATCCTGAATCCTGTTTTAATCTTTTTTTTATAAATTTTAATATCATCTAGCACCGGATTATCTATTGTTATATTTATAGATCATCAGTATTGACTACATTACTTGGTTCACTTTCAAAGCCATCCTGGTAGACTACTGTTACATAGAACTCATGGTTGCGTCTGCGCCAATCAAAAATACTCTCAAATTCACGTGTAATATATGTATCCTCAATATGTGAATCATCCAGCCATACTTTGTAATGGTCAATTACTGTATCGGTATCCGGAGTATCCCAATCCAGCTCAACAAAACACCACCAAACTACCCAGCCACCGCTTATTTCCAGATTGGCAGGGGGTGGATATATTGCATTTGGGGGTCCGCCCTCGCCAAAAATCGGAGATACCTGGGTAACCATTACTATTTCCTCATGCATCCTATCGCTCATTACAGTGATTTCCACCTGTTTAAAGCTGTATTCACCGTCTACCCATGTGATATCCCTGTTCACAGTAAAATCACCGACCACTGATACTGGATCCAGATATCCCTCAGGATTCCCGCCGGTTGCACCTACAATGCCTACATCGCTATAATCTCTAAATCTGATCTTTTCGATCTCTTCATTAATCATAGCTACAGCTTCGGTCTTTGCTTTATTGACCTTAAGGGTTTTCGTAGAGACAGAGACTCCCTGGATCAATACAACCGAAACCAGGGTTATTATAAAGAATGCTATAATCACTTCCACAAGTGTCAGACCCTTCTGATTAAATCTTATGCGGTCCTTAATTTCTTTAAATTTTAATAAATAGATATATTTTTTTATCATAATAGTATCCTCAAGTTTTATATGCTTTGAAGAATATATAAAAGAGCTATCCTGTAAACATCCGTGCCAAATCCGCTGATGACACCTGCTGCTGCCGGCGATATTACTGATTTTGCTCTCCAATCTTCTCTTCCGAATATATTTGAAATATGAACTTCTATCGTTTTTATTTTACTCGCAGCTATTGCATCGCATATGCTGTAGCTATAGTGGGCAAGCGCACCGGGATTTATAATTATATAGTCAATACTTCCGATACCGGAATGTATCTTATCAACTATTTCCCCTTCATGATTCGACTGAAAGTGATCCACCTTTATTTTATCCCCGGCCAGAGCATTGATTTCGCCGGTGATTGAATTAATATCTTTATTTCCATAGATATTTTCTTCCCTTCTGCCCAGAAGGTTTAGATTGGGACCATTAATTATTAATACTTTTTTCATAATCGTTTCCTTTATAAAACAGCATATTTCCATTGCCAGAACTAATATTATATACTATTTTAATAATAAATACCATTTCCGGC
>CBEVGD010000055.1:0-12328 GCA_965549355.1 uncultured bacterium
CACAAGCTCGGCAATATCGCGGACTTTGATCTTTCTTTTTACTTCTTTTTTCAGCTTCTTCAGGGCTGCGGCCAGTGTCCGCTCACATTGCTGGCAGGCAGACACCAGTATATCAATATCTGCCTCTATTATTTCTCTTGCGCGCGACCCGGCTATCTTTCCGGACAGTCCCGCATCCAGCGACTCCAGATTGCCGCCTCCGCCGCAGCAATTAGCAAAATTTCTATTCGCTTCAAGCTCTATAAACTCGACACCCGGTATAGCCCCAATGACTTTTCTGGGTTCATCATAGACATCAGAATTCCTTCCAAGATCGCAGGGGTCGTGATATGATACCCTCCTGTCAAGCTTGTTTAGCTTTATTTTCCCATCATTTATTAGCTTCAATATATACTGCGATATATGCATTATCTCAAAATCTATCTTCTCCGATGAGATCTTCGGATATTCATGTTTCCATGTATGATAGCATGAGGGGCAGGATGTTATAAGGACCTTTGCTTCTTTTTCCCTTACCATCTTTATATTATGATCGGCAAGTTTCATTGCCTCAGACTTCATCCCTGAAGAAAGAAGCGGGAAACCACAGCACCATTCCTCATCACCAAGAAGCCCGAAATCCACATCAGCTTTTCTAAATACCTTTACTATGGATCTTGGGATAGAAAAAGTCCTGGGTGAAAATGATGAGACACATCCGACAAAGTATATTACTTCAGCAGTGTTCTTAAGAAAATCTTCCGGCTTGCTGTCAAGTATCTGTTTTGTCCAGTCTATTCTTCCTTCATTGGTATCAAAAGTCACATTATATGCTTCATTGATCCTTCTCTTTAAAAAATTAAGAGCCCGGGGATACTTCTCGCTGTCTACAAGGTCCTGCCGCATCTCTTCAAAGAGTTCGGCGACCTTAACGCCACCCGGGCATTCGCTATCGCAATAGCCACACATCGTGCATGTATATATCTTATTTGATACTTTTTCTGTAAAATCCAGCTTGCCCTGGCTGATCGCTTCAATAAGGCTCAGCTTCCCCCTCGGTGCCGCTGCCTCATCATTAGTATTTTTGTAGACAGGGCAGAATGACAGGCATGTGCCGCATCTCGAACAATTATAAAGATCATCATATCTTTTAAATATTCTTGCATTATCTCTGGTTTTTGTATTTTTGTTCCTATCTATCATTTTCTTTCATTTCTAAATATTATAAATTACTAAAGTCTGGTCCAAACGCGGTCATAGGAATAGGAGCCTGTCCGGCAAACAGCTAAAGGTCCATAAACATTTTGCCCGGGTTCAGTATATTGTCAGGATCAAATGCTTTTTTTACCCTCTTCATTATCTCATAGCTTTCATGGCTTATTTCCATCTTCAAATATCTGGCTTTTGGTATGCCTATTCCATGTTCTCCTGAAAGCGTACCCCCCAGATCTATTGCTGCCTTAAATATCTCTTCTATAGCATTTTCAACTTTTATTTCTTCTTTCTTGTCTCTCATGTCTGTAAGGATCGTAGGATGGAGATTTCCGTCGCCGGCATGGCCAAAGGTACCGATTGTAAGCTCATATTTTTTGGCTATATCATTTACAGCTTCCACCATCTCCACTATCCTGCTGCGCGGTACTGTTGCGTCTTCAAGTATTGTCGATGGCCTGACCCGGGCAAGTGATGATAATGCCGCCCTTCTGGCCCTCCATATCTCATCCCTCTTCTGCTCCGATAAAGCCTGCTCGCAGGACTTTGCATTATTTACCGAACATACCTTTTTAACTATTTCAGCCTCTGTGTCCACAGCGCCCTGCTGGCCGTCGACTTCTATTAAAAGCATTGCACCGATATTTCTATCAAGACCCAGTCTTAGATAATCCTCTATGGCATTTATTGTGACCCGGTCCATTATCTCCAGGGTGGAAGTTATTACTCCCCCGCTCACAATATCCATAACAGTCTTTGCTGCTTCCCCGATCGTATCAAATAGAGCCAGTAGGCTTGCCCTGGCCGGAGGTACCGGAAGCAGCCTCAATGTCGCTTTTGTTATGACTGCAAGCGTACCCTCTGAGCCGGTTATCAGGTCCGTCATATTATATCCTGTGACCCCCTTCACTGTCCTGGTCCCGAAATTGACTATGTCTCCATTCGGCAGCACTGCTTCAAGGGCATTTACATAATCTTTGGTCACACCATATTTAAGGCCCCTCAGTCCGCCTGCATTTTCCGCAATATTGCCGCCGATGGTGGAAGTCTTGACCGTCCCCGGATCGGGAGGATAAAAGAGTCCGTATTTCCGGGCCTCCATGTCGACTTTTTCGGTGATTATCCCGGACTGGACATCTATAAGGAGATCCGCTGTATTTATATCAAGTATTTTATCCATGCCGACCATAAGAAGAACAATACCGCCATTTACAGGCAGGCATCCTCCACTGAGTCCCGTTGCTGATCCCCTCGGCGTTACAGGTATCTTCTCGGTGCCGGCAAACTTAAATATATCACTTATCTCCTGCGCACTATTGACCTTTACAACTGCATCGGGCATATATTCGAGCCTTGTAGAATCATAGCTATAGCAGTGTCTTTCTTCTTCTGAAAGAATGACATTTCCTTCGCCTGCTATTTCTTTTAATTTATTGATATCTTTTGTTTTCATATAAAATAAATTTTCTCCCGTTAATAATGTCCATAGCATTATAATAGTTTTAAATTCATTTAAAAAGCGGTGATCTCACCGCTATATGTAGGAATATTAAAATCTTTAAAAATCATCCTTTGGCTTGAGGTATAGTATATGGACCTTCGGGTATTACCGATATTGCAGCATTGGGCCCAAATTTATCCAGTCCCTTCTGGATAGCATTTTCAATAGAATCTATTTTTACCAGGGTCCCTTCAGGTATATCATAATCACAGCTGTTCAAACAATCACTGAAAAGATATATCTCAGCCTTTTTTCTGGCCCTTACAAGCATTTCAAGTTCCCATTGGTCCAATATGAAGAAATCAGGATCATTTATCTTTTCCATAAATTTATCGAGATCCTTTTCATTTGTCAGAAGCTCCATAAATTCCTGGCTCCCTATTTCCTCTATACACTTAGCCGCAATCACGATCATTCCTCCATCCCTTACTGCCGGTATGGCACCGACCATGCCTTTCACGGATTGATAAAGATTGCAGTCAAGCGGATATCCTCCGGCAGATGTGAGTACTATATCTGCCTGTTTATCTATTTCAAAGATACTGTTTCTTCTGCAGAAATCCGCTCCTTTATGATATGCTTTTTCAAGATCTCCGCAAAATATTCCGGTTATCTTTTTGTTTTTATTGATTGTGACATTTACTATAAAATCCACACCGACCATCTTTGCAATCTCCGTAGCTTCATCGTGGAATGGATTGCCTTCAAGTATTGCAGTGGCTGCCTCTGGTGATTCCAGAATTGCCGGTCCGTGAAAATGTTTGAACATGTCCATATAGCTTATGCCCGGACAGATTGCTTTTCTTCCCCCGGAAAAACCTGCCATGAAATGAGGTTCTATAAGTCCGGTCAGTATTCTGAAATCTGATTCTGTATATACTCTGTCAAGTATTACGGGCGTTCCCCTGCCGGTCTTCCCTATATAATCACAGGAGCTCCGGTCCCTGGCATCATGATTTACTATCCGGTAATTGTCGACTATGTCCCTGCCTACCATCCTTATAAGTTCTTCTCTTGTATTCGGGCGATGAAGTCCCGTAGCAACCAGGATCGTCACAGATTCCTTCCGGACTCCGCAACTTTCGATCTCAGGTAATAATACATCAAGGATAGTGTCAGTGGGTACCGCCCTTGTGCTGTCTGATATGACTATGCATATATTTTCTTTCCCCTGTATGAGTTCCTTTAGCGGAGGACTCCCTGCAGGGTTTTTAAAACCATCAAGAAGTCTGTTTTTAATATTATCAAGCGTTTTTATAGGTTCATTTTCAATTATGTGAAGTAATCTCTTTTCATCTATTTCCACATTAAGATGTCCCTCGCCATAATCTAATTTTATCTTCATGCTTTTAAAAGACCTCTCCTATCATAAGATCGCCCTGTAAAGATCCTCATGGGGCGATGGTATTACTTGCCAGTCTATTAGAAATCCATTCTTTTGTGCATACTGGATCCCGACCCTTACAGATTCTTCCACCGAAGACACGTCGCCAGTTAAAATGCAGATATTTTTACCTCCCATTGCACGAGCTATCCTTATTTCCACCAGTTCCACATCAGTGGCCTTGATCGCTGAATCTGCCGCTTTAAGCACAGAAGGCGAAGTCATGGTCTCTATCACGCCAATGGCTCCCAATTTCTTTATCTCTGAAGTCTGGCTGACCGCATAGAATATCTCGGGATACACATTAGAAAGCTCACCAAGATCGATTATAAAGTCATTGTACTGTTCCCTGACCGCCTGGGCCGCGCTCTTTATCGCGCCCACGCTTCCTGCAAAGATAATATAGTATTTGCCGGGACAGATCGTCTTTGCGTCAAGGATCCTGACATCGGAAGTTTTTACTATTGTGTCCACTGCTCCGATCCCCATGGCAATGCTTCTAAATTCTACGATCCCAATAGATCTTTCCATATTTCTAAATGTCTTCCGGTTCTGAACTTTTATTGGCTGTTATTGTTATCTTTCCTTCTCTCACAAACTTGATCAAATTAAATTTATCAAGTTCTTCATGGGGCCTTGGAATAATATGTACGCTCACAACTTCCCCGATTCTCTTTGCAGCTGCTGCTCCGGCATCTACTGCCGCTTTGACTGCACCCACATCTCCTGTTACTTCTATTTCAACCATGCCTCCGCCGGCATAATTCTTTGCTACGAACTTTACATTAGCAGCCTTGACCATAGCATCTGCAGCTTCCACTGCCGCAACCAGTCCCCTGGTCTCAATAAGTCCCAATGCTTCGCCGTTCATCTAATCCTGCCTCCTTATTTAAGCAATAATCCAAATCAATATTATTTTACAAAATTCATACCGCCCGACACATACATTCTTCTTTCCTTTGTATAAGATCCGGGCGTAGTATTTCCTTCTCCGGTAGCTCCGGCGATCGTCCATGCTGTACCGCCCTTTGCATTTTCAGCTGCCATAGTCTGTGATCTTCCATTGACTATAAAGTTTGTCGTATTGATCACCTGGCCCAATCTTGTGATCCTGCCGATGTCTTTTGAGTGTATCATGGCAGTATGGCCAAATCCATGCTCTACCCTTATAGCGACAGCCATTGCTTCTTCAAAACTGTCTACAATAAGTATTGGAAGAACAGGCATAAGCTGTTCATGCTGTATCATGGGGTGGGATTCCTGGTCCGCAACAAATACTGCAAGCCTTACCTCTCGATCACAATCTACGCCTGCATCACCAAGTATTACAGCAGCATCCTTTCCGATATAATCTTTATTTATCTCTCCATCCCTGACTACCAGATTTATTACCTTTTCGGCCTGCTCTCTATTAAGCACTGCAGTATTGTTACTGCTGAAAGCTGAGAGTAATTTGTCCGATACGCTTCTTATGCATATGCAGACCTTTTCCTCATTGCAGAGGATATTATTATCAAAGCTTGCTCCATTCATTATTTCTACAGCGGCTCTTTCAATATCAGCGGTCTCATCCACTATGACCGGAGGATTCCCCGGCCCGGCGCCGATGACTTTTTTCCCGCTTTTCATGGAAAGCCTTACAATGCCGGGACCCCCTGTAGCCGTTATCATATCTACTTCATCACTTTTGAAGACTGCCGATACATTTTCTACTTTTGACTTTGCGGCTCCTGTCACCAGATTTGCCGGTCCTCCGGCCTCTACGATCGCACTATGTATTACCTTTATAGCTTCTATGCTGCAGTTATGTGCCTCGGGATGGGGAAGAAATACTATGCTATTGCCTGCAGAGATCATCACGATAGCATTATTTATAATTCCCGGAGTAGGATTGGTCATAGGAGTTATAGCAGCAATAAGTCCATACGGGGACCTGTCTATAGTTATGGTGCTGACCTCATCGCTGTATGTCTTTATATCGAGGTCCTCCGGACCAGGAGAGAGATTAACAGCCACTTCATTCTTTGTGATCTTGTCTTCGTACCTTCCTATTTTTGTCTCATCTACAGCAAGTCTTGCAAACTTTTCTGCATTCTCCAGGCATCTTCTCCTTATATTATCAATTATTCTAAATCTTGCTTCCCTGCCCATGTCAACAAGTTTTGGCTGGGCATCTTTGGCGGCACTTATGGCATCGCCGACTTTTTCAAATATCCCGTTTCCCGAAGAAGCGCCGGGAGCCGTTTTAAAAGCTGACGTGCCGGAGGTGGTCATCAGATTATTTACCACACCTCTCACTATCTCTTCTATTTGATTCTCATCTATAGCCACATTTTACCTCCTCTACTGACTGTAGCTGATCTTAATACCTCTATTAAGGGCTTCATCCCTTGCAAGCGGACTAAGTATTACATCTTTTGTGACCTCTATGCCTTTTAACACATAATCATCCAGGTCGGATGTAGTGATCACTATTTTCTTCTGTTTGCTTTCAGCGGTATTCTCCCGGACATCCGCATCGCCGGATCCGACTGGCTGATTCATACTCTTTAGTATATTGGTATCAGTTATTTCACCTGTAAAGCTGTTGTCCGGGATTTGAGGCGGCGTATTCTCACCATCTGCCATCTGAAGCGAGATCGGGGACACGCATGAAGCGTCCACTATTTCCACCAGAGTGCCGTTTATAATATCTGCGGCATTACCGTCATCAGTGTCGACATGCATCTCTGATTTAAAATCAGGCGATACCCTTACCTGTACATTATTAAAGGTAAGACCCTTGGGTCCGGACATCCTTATATCCACAAGGTCATTATCTTCTACGCCAAAATAGCCGGCATCATCTGTTGACAGATGCAGATGCCTGTTTGCTCTTATGACGCCTTCCTTTAGATATACTGCTCCCTTTGGACCTATTATTACTGCAGAAGCAGTACCCGATAGCTGGCCCGAAGGTCTGACTGGCGCATCTATGCCTAATATGATGCAGTCGGTTTTGGCCAATTCTACCTGTGTTTTATCCCTCAGGGGTCCCAGGATTCTTACATTCTGGATGGCGCTGAGCCTGGGGCCCACAATAGTCACTGTCTCTTTATATGCATAAGTACCCGGCTGATAAAGCTCTTTTAGCACCTGCATCTCATACCCCTTGCCAAAGAGCACATCAACATATTCCCTGCAGAGATGTATATGGCGCACAGAGACCCCGCATACCACTCTCTTCTGTGATTTTGCCCCCTGGCCGCCGCTATCACCGGATATTATTCCGGGCTTTGCAGTAACAGAGCTCCGGGATGGGTCCGATTCCAGTCTGGACATCACATTGGATATGATATCCCTTATTAATCTTTCGGTATCCACTTAAAATACCTCTCTTTTTATTCTTTTGGTAAAATCATGTCCAGATCAGCATGGGGCCTTGGAATAACATGAACCGATATCAGTTCTCCAACTCTCTTTGCTGCTGCCGCTCCTGAATCAACTGCTGCTTTTACTGCACCTACATCACCTTTTACGATAACTGTGACCAGTCCGCCGCCGATTCTTTCCTGTCCGACCAGCTTCACATTTGCAGCCTTTACCATAGCATCAGCTGCTTCCACTCCGCCTACCAGCCCTCTGGTTTCTATTAAACCAATTGCTTCTCCTGCCATTTTTTTCTCCTTTTGTCTTTTTTGCATTTGCTTTATCAATAAAAACATCCAATAACAGCCAGGATGCCCCTATTTATTATATATTATTTATTTAATATATTTGAGACTATCTTGCTTACTATCTCAACCAATTCGCTCTTTCTTAATGTGACCATTTCGTCATCGCCTGAAGAGCCGCCGTCATTTCCATTATTTCCACCGGACGGGGCTTTGCTTTCCATACTATTAATGAGCTTATCCCCGATCCTGCAGCCTGCATAGCCGTCATCATCTTTTATCCAGTTTGGCCGCATATCCATTATCTTTCTGACATTTTCCTCGCTTATATTATTTACATTTCCCAGGGTTTTTGCCAGAAGGCTTATCTTCGCAAAAAGCTCCATACTTTCCATCCTGTAATATGCCTGGTAGACATCTCCTCCTATCGTAAATGCTCCATGGTTTTCCATAAGAAATGCATTGTGATCCTTAAGATATTTCCTTATGCTGTTCGGAATCTCCTGTGTCGAGGGCGTGCCATATTCAGTAAGGGGTATAGACCCCAGCGAGACTATGATCTCGGGGATTATGCACTGGTCAAGCGGAAGTCCGGCAACGGCATATGCTGTAGAATAAGGCGGATGTGCATGAACCGCAGAATTTACTCCCGGTTTGTTTTTGAATACATCCAGATGGATCTTTACCTCCGAGGACGCTTCAAGCTCTCCCTCCAGTTTGTTTCCATTCATATCTACTTTTACCAGCTGGTCAGCGGTAAGATAGCCCTTGCTCATCCCTGTAGGCGTGCAAAGTACCGAATCCGGCCCTATCTTTATAGATATGTTCCCATCATTGGATGCTACCCAGCCATTTCTATACACTCTCCCGCAGATCTCTATGATATCATTTCTGTGCTGGCTCTCTGTCTTCTGGTAAGTCATTTTTCCTTTCATTATTTACTATAAACATATTATTTAGTTATTTAAAAATCTTTTTTATCCCTCTAATCCATGACATTGATCTCTCGCATTTATAAATAAAATAATCAAACCTGATAGCTGCATAATGAGCTCTTTATCCACCTTAACACCTGCCTGTCAGGTCCGGGTATTATCCTATATGCCAGAAGAGAGCCCCTTTCCCCGAGATAGGCTGCAGCATTCTTCACCGCTTCGCTTAAAGCTGAAAGGGCGCCGGTTATTATGTAAAAACTATTTACACCGCATCCTCTTGCCAACCTGTATTCAATAAAATCGACCCGGGCGCTATTCAGTGCAATATCAGATGAACTTACCAGGTCCGCCATATTGGGCCCCTCTATTATTCCTATGGCGCCATCGGGACCGGGATTTCCCAGATTGCCGCCGATAGCCTCTATCACCTTCCGGTTTATACTGCTTACCATGGCGCTGCTGAAGAGATGACGTCCGCCCTGCTCCCGGGCTATGCTTTCTGCACTCATAAGGGCGCTGATCCCGCCTTCTGCAATAGCTACATATTTCCCGGGGCATAAAGTACCTGCCCGGACAATATTTATGGAAGCAGATTTGGCCATGCTGTCGGTTACCACCATCCCGCGGGATACGCTTTTAAATTCTGCTACTAGAATATTTCCTTTTTTGCTGTCTTCCATCATAAAAACTTTTATATCTTTTTAATCACTATATGATCAGGCTCGATCCTGCTTATTCTGCCATCAATAGAGCTGTGTATCTTAGCCCCGAGCTTGCCTTCCGGTATATCTGCTACAAGATCCCCTCTTTTTACTTCTGCTCCTTCTGAGAGTACCGGAACACACGGAACGCCTATATGCTGGGACAGATATATTCTTATACTTTCAACTTCCGTATTAAATTCAGACATAGGGGCCGGGCTCCCGTATTTATCTATCTCCAGTCTTGTTTTGAGCCTTGATACCGGTACTTTCCTGAACTGCCTGAATTCATTAACTTTCAGTTCGCTGCGGGTATGCGGGTTTTTGATGCCCAGGCGGGCCAGTTCATCCTTTATATAATTAAATACTGACCTTGCCGAAAGATCCATGATACAGGAATACAGCTCGCAAAGGCCGCAGTCGCAGCAAAGATAGGCAAAATCAAAATTCTTTATATCTTCATCAGAAAGTTTGCCCTTATAGAGCCTCTTCATAAGCTCATCCGGAAAAATATCGTGCCCGAGCAGATACCTTGGGCAGAGATCGGTACACATCCTGCAGGAAAGACATATCGCCTGCGCCCTCTTAAGATCCGTCGATATACCTCTTTTCCTATTTTCAATGACTATGCTATCTTCCGGCAGTACGATTATAGATTTTGTGGTCTTCTTGACAGCATAATCTGCGGGATCTATAAGTTTTCCCATCATCGGGCCGCCGTCTACCACAGCATTTTCTTCTCCCTTTACTCCCCCGCAATAATCAATCAGCTTTTTAACCGGAGTGCCTACCGGCACCAGGAGGGTCATGGGTTTCCCGACTTCTCCATTGACGGTCACATATTTATCTATTACTTTTTGCCCTTCAAGGGCATCTGCGACATTGAGAAGCGTCTCCACATTTATGACCACTACTCCTACCTGCAGCGGTATTCCTCCCTCCGGGACGATCTTCGAAGTGACTTCATTCACAAGTACCTGCTCATCTCCTGCAGGATAAAAGTCCTCCAGCTTAAATATCTCAAACTTGTATTCTCCCTGTGGAAATGCCTCTATCATATCTATTGCCTTTTTATTCTTTTTCTTTATGGCAATGATCGTTCTTTTTGCTCCCAAAAGTTCCGAAGCGGTTTCCATGCCTTTATGGACCCTGTTAAAATCAAATTCCAGAAGCTGCTTGTCAACATTTATCAGAGGCTCGCATTCAGCAGCATTTATTATAAGGGTGTCTGCATCTGCACCAAGCTTTATATGTGTTGGAAAGCCTGCGCCTCCGGCACCGACCACACCTGCTTCTTTTATCATATCTATTTCTTTTGCAGCCATTAGTCTCCCAGATTTATTTTATCCACTCTTGCAACTATGGTAGCATCTATATTCTTACCCTTCGTAGCCGCAGTCTGTTTGGCAGCGCTCCCCGTCACAATAAGGGCCAGTTCTCCCTCCCCGACTCCTACGGTATCTGCAGCCACATAATAATCCCCTGCATCTTTTAGATCTGTGCCCACGGTCTGCACCATAAGGAGCTTAAAACCTTTCAGGGTATCATCCTTTATAGTGGAAGTGACGCTTCCTATTATTTTTACAAGTTTCATAACTGCCTAACCTTCAATAACTTTATCCTTAAGTTCTATTTCATCTACCTGACCCACTATAGAACCCCTGAGCGGAATACTGTCCCTGCCCATCCGCTTACAGATCGTCACGCCATCTTCTATCCAGAACACAAGACTCCCGGCAGCTGAATTCAGGTAATCAGCGACAATAATAGGTTTGGAGATCTTTTTCCCTTCAGGATCGACGGGCTCTATTATCAGAAGTTTTATTCCTTCAAGCCTTTCATGTTTTGATGCGGAAATCGCATTTCCTATTACTCTTGCAAGTTTCATATTTATCCAGTCGTCAATATAGTACTTTTATATCATTCTGCCTGAAAAATTGATAATATTTATCATCCGGCTTATTGTCTGTAATCACAATATCCATATCGCTTAAAGAACAGATCCTATTAAGGTCCACCACATCATATTTGCTATTATCTATCAATAATATTTTTTGAAGGGTGTTTTCAAGCATTATTTTTTTAATAAAAGTCTGCTGCGGATTCGTTTCTGTCAGTCCCGCTTTGATAGATATTGCAGTAGTGGAAATAAAAGCTTTGTCAGAATTAAGATTCTTTAAAAACTCTTCTGTATTCCTCCCCAGGAAGTTCATCGTAACCCTATCAAGGATACCTCCCGGGCATATTACTTCGATGCTTTCCATTCCGCTCAGCTCATTTAATATATCAAGGCCCATTGTCATTACTTTGATATTATTGAAAGAATTTAACCTTTTTGCCAGAGCATGGGTAGTCGTGGAACCATCAAGAAAAATATTGTCTCCGTCATGGATGAGCCGGGCGGCCAATAAGGCTATCTTATTCTTTTCAGTGATCCTCACTTTTTCCCTTACAATGCTTGGCGTCTCTTTTGAAAGGTTCATGGAAGACACTGCTCCGCCATAGACCCTGGTCAATACTCCATGCTTTTCAAGGGTTGCCAGATCTCTCAGTACTGTCATTTCTGAGACATTGAAAAGACCGGAAAGTTCCGATGTCCTGATACCCCCGCTCTCACTTATTATTTCTGCAATTTTTAATTTTCTTTCTGCCGACAGCATTTTTATATAATGTTATATTATGTTTGTTATTATTGTTTTATATTGTATCATGTTTGTTATTATTGTTTTATGTTATATTATATTGTATCATGTTTCTTATTATTATTTTATGTTATATTATGTTTATTGTCAAATTCCTCTTCAGGAAGAAATTCCTGCACTAAAGAGCATAAAAATTAAAAGTCCTATCACTCCCTGCCGGAAAACTTATCGGGACAATGAACCTTATAATTCTGTAATGGAATAATAATAAATAATTTATTTTATTTTATTTACGTGCTAAAATATTAATATAATTGATAT
>CBEVGD010000056.1:0-12278 GCA_965549355.1 uncultured bacterium
ATCAGAAGAAAGAAGAAAACTGTGAGATAAAAATGTTTTTTTGAAAGATATCTTATATTCTGTCCCCAGAATAATATTATTGAAAAGATTTCCCCAAAATTAAACGATCTCATATCCTTCTGGCCTCTGTAAAAAGTATTTTATAAAATTTATTTATGCTATTGTATATTAGCACATATACATTATTATAATAATATTTTTATCAAAGTCTTTACTTGAACGCCAGGAAGGTCGTGATTTGATATTAAATTTTTAATACTGACAGAAAAGAACCGTATTAAATGTTACTATAGGTACTAAAAGAACCGTACAAAATATTACTCACAAACCAACTATTGTTAGTGTGGATATGAAAACCAGTATGGGCAATAGGGCGCAATATTCTTTAATTTCTATCCCTTTTTACTTGACTGAAGAAATCGACCGCTTTCTCAGAGAATAATTATTGCTAAGAGCCTGTCCGGGAACCGGGCTCATGCTTCCGGGATATTTTATAATACGGCCAAAGTTAGTTATTTAGAAATATATTATTCTATCTGACAACAATATTTACCAGCTTATCCGGTATGATGATTGTCTTTACTATCTTCTTTCCATTGGTGAATATCTTTACCTTCTCCGAGGCCATGGCCCGCTCCTCCATATCTTCCTTTGAGGTGCCCACAGGCATATCCATTCTATCCCTTAATTTGCCGTTTACCTGAAATACGATCGTAGCGGCTTCCTCCCTGGTAATGGACCCGTCATGATCCGGCCACCCCGTCCTGTGAATACTGCCGCTATTTCCCGCTATTTTCCACAGCTCTTCAGTAATGAATGGTGCTATTGGTGAGAGCAGGATCAATAATTTATCATTTAGCTCCTTTACCAGTGCAGGATCCCTGTCATGATCTTTTACTTCTTCCTGATATCTATACATCAGATTGACCAGTTCCATTATAAAACTGATCGCAGTATTGAAGTTAAACCTTATTAATATATCGTCCGTGACTTTCTCTATGGTCCGATGGAGTTTCCGGCATACGTCCCTTTCCAGACCCGTTAATCTGTTAAAATCTACAGAGTTGCTGCCGCCTGTGCTGCTATTATTTAGAAAATCAATATTGCTCAGGGCCAGTCTCCATACTCTGGACAGAAATTTATTGGCTCCCTCGACTCCGCTGTCATTCCAGTCTACGGAACTATCAGCCGGTCCCATAAATAATATATATAATCTCAAAGTATCCGCTCCGTATTTATTATATACTTCCGAAGGATTTACCAGGTTTCCCCTTGATTTTGACATCCTCTTCCCATTAAGATTTACTACTCCATGGGGAAAATATTTCATAAAGGGCTCTTTCTGATCTATGAGCCCTGCATCATAGAGTACCTTTGTAAAAAATCTGGAATAGATAAGATGCATGGTGGCATGCTCTATGCCGCCTATATACTGGTCCACCGGCATCCAGTATCTGGTATCTTTACTATCAAAAGCCTCCTCTTCGTCATGAGGACTGCAGTACCTTAAAAAATACCATGAAGAACAGACAAAGGTATCCATGGTATCTGTCTCCCTTTTTCCATCCTTACCGCATTTCGGGCACTTTGCATTAACAAATTCCCCGCAGTAGCTAAGTGGTGACAGCCCGGTGGGCTTAAAATCTATATCATAAGGAAGGACCACGGGAAGGTCCTCTTCGGGAACAGGTACGGCTCCGCAATCATCACAGTATATTATTGGTATTGGCGCTCCCCAGTATCTCTGCCTGGATATCAGCCAGTCCCTGAGTCTGTAATTTACTTCAGCTCTTCCAAGATCATGTTTCTCAAGATGACCCGTAACCTCTTTTATGCCTTTCCTTGAATCCAAACCGTCAAACCTGCCGGAGTTTACCATTATGCCTTCGCCGATATAGGCTTTATCCAGGTCCCTGTGACTGTTTCCATCAGGCGAGATGACCTCTATGATCTCAATATTATATTTTTTCGCAAATTCAAAATCCCTCTCATCATGAGCAGGTACCGCCATTATTGCTCCAGTACCGTATTCCAGCAGGACATAATTAGCTATCCAGACAGGGACCTCCTGCCCGTTCAATGGATTGATCACATATCTTCCTGTAAAGCAGCCTATCTTTTCAGTATCGGCCGCACCTCTTTCGATATCGCTCTGGGACGAGATCACAGCCTTTATTTTTCCAATCTCTTCTCTGCGTTCCGGGTCTTTGACTATCTCATCTACAAGCCTGTGCTCCGGAGCAAGTATAAAAAAAGTGGCCCCGAACAGAGTATCCGGCCTTGTCGTAAATACGGGGATAGTTATATCTTCATCTCCGTCAAGCTTAAAGTCGACAATACCTCCCTCGCTTCTTCCTATCCAATTTTTCTGTATAGTAAGTACCCTCTCTGGCCACCCTTCCTTGATTAGCTCCATATCGTCAAGGAGTCTCTGTGCATAATCAGTGATTTTGAAGAACCACTGAGAAAGCACCTTTTTTTCGACCTCGCTATCGCATCTCTCGCATTTTCCTCCCACCACCTGCTCATTTGCGAGTACGGTCTGGCAGGAATTGCACCAGTTCACAGGAGCTTCTTTTTTTTCAGCAAGCCCCATCTTGTAGAGAAGGAGAAAGAGCCACTGTGTCCATTTATAGTAGCCGGGCTCCGAAGTGATTATCTCATCATTAAAATCATAGCTCATCCCCATCCTCTTTAAAGCCACTCTCATCTTCTCTATATTTATCATTGTGCTTTCCCTGGGATGGATGCTATTCTTTATTGCAGCATTCTCTGCAGGAAGACCGAAGGCATCAAAGCCTATGGGATGAAGAACATTATAGCCCTTTCCTGACATGACCCTTGCAACCACATCTCCTATGATATAATTCCTGGCATGCCCCATATGGGGTTCTCCTGAGGGATAGGGAAACATCTCAAGCATATAATACTTTGGATCATCCTTGCCGGTCTTAAGAGAAAATATCTTTTCCTCTTCCCACTTTTTTATAATCTTTTCTTCAATCTCTTTTGCCTGATACCGCCTCTTATCTTGCATATCTATAATGATCCCTTTCCTATCAAGAAATGATTTATTTAAGAATTTCTCACCATTTGTGGAGCATGCTCCAGGAGCCTGCCCTAGTTCCACTTTATCTCTTTTGCATCTTTCCACAGTCTTTCGAGGTCATAGAATTGTCTGACTTCTTCGGTAAATATATGGATAACAAAATCATCATAATCAACCAGTATCCAGTTTCCCTCACTAACTCCATCCACATTTACCGGATAAAGATCCTGTTTTTTCAGGTTAAAGCGTATCTCTTCCCCTATACTTCTAGTAAGTCTCGTGTTTTTTACACTGATTATAATGAAATAGTCCGTAATGATGAGCCTGGACCGCATATCCAGTATCTTTATATAATCTGCCTTTTTATCATCTGCTATTTCTGCCGCCATCCTGACGGCTCTTAAAATACTATCAGCAATTGTATTCTCTTTGCTGCTGCTTTTTTCTTTTTGTTCTGTTTTATCTGTCACTGACTGGTATAATCACTCCCTAATATAATAGTTATATCAACATTATCAATATTATTATCCGACTTCTTTATAATGCCTGCACCAAGCCTCTCCTGTATCTGCTCGGCAAAAGCCTCTATCCCTTCTTCATCAGAATATATTATTATCTCTGTTTGTGTATACTTCCAATTATCTGCATCCCTCGTCTCAACTACTTCGACTATCTTGCTATCGGCATTGAAGTGGCTCTCAAGTATATCCTGTACGGTTGCAGCCAGTTTTGCTGTTCCTTCTCCGTTTAAGATGACCATCTCCACTATCCCGCTCACTTCTACAGGATCCTCTTCAGGAATTGAATCAGGATTGTAATCGGTCCCAAGGATTATGACGATATCGGAACCGGCTATTTCATTCTCACCTGTAGTTATATTGCCTGTTTTAAGTATGTCCTTAATATCATTTGCTGCATTCACCACAGTAGCTTCATCCGATGCATAGACAATAATCTCAGTAGAAGCATAATTAAAATTATCAGCATTTCCTACTTCGATTATATTGAATTTATTCTTTCCGCTTTCATAGGCCTGTGATTTGAGAGAATCGGAGAGACCCGCCGCGATTCCAGGGGTGCCCACTCCATTTAATATAGTCACATCTATTGTCCTTTCAGCTACTACAGTTTCTTCCGAAGGCGTCTGTTCTTTGCTGAACAAATCCGAGAGTCCTCCGACATCGGGAAGATAGACTATGCCTTCTCCTTCAAGCTCAGTAGAAGAGGCTCCAAGCGTATAGACAATGTTTTTATTTGCTTCTATATTTGAGAATGTGGAAAAAAGCTTTAGGAGTTCTTCCAGACTCATATCTGAATCAATATAATCCTTTACAAGATTTATATTATTTGTCAGGCTTTCCTCATCCTCTCCTGCGATCTTTGAGATTACTGTATCTATAATTTTTTTCTGCATCTTAATATCTTCCAGGGGAACATCCTTTTCTATGCCGCTGAAATACTTCAAGATATTTAATACCTCCGGGCCGTCAAGAAGATTTATGCCGGGTTCGAGATTGAATGTGTTTCCGTCCAAGTAGTTATTTATAATATAAGACTGATCCAGTTCCAGCTCTATGCCGCCGAGCTTGTTTACAATACCGGACACATCCATAAGCAGGTAGTAGTCTATTTCCATATCCATGCCAAGACCTTTTTCAAGTGTCAGAGACAAAAGATCCATCCCGCCTATCTCTACGGATCTGCCTATTAGTTCAGCTCCTATCCCGGGAACATCCATGAGGGTCTTTATCGGCATACAGAGTGATCGCGTTTCATCGGATGCGCTATAATAGCTGGTAAATACTATAGAGTTTATATCAGGTTCAAGAAGATCTTCTCCCGAACCTGCTATTATTATATTCAGGTCCTGACCGAGCTCCAGAGATGCCGGTACAGTTATCCCCTCCTCTTCAGGTGTTTCCACAGTATTAAAGAATCTATTGCGTACCCATTTATAGCCAAATACAATCCCAACAGCAGCTACTGCAATGATCAGCAGCATTACAAGTGAAGTATATAATAGTTTTCTCTTCTTTCTTTTTTCGCGTATCTTCTTGCTGCGATAACCTTCCTCTTCCGTATCTTCTCCGGAATAATCTGCAAATTCAAAATCTTCATCCTTAAAGAAATCGTCATCAAGATCCTTTTTATCTCTTCTCCCGGAATAGCTCCCTTCCTCTATTTCCCTGTCTTCGTAGTCTTTATCTCTTTCGGAGCTGTCTTTATTCCCGGAAAAATCATTATCTTTACCTCTGTAGTCATCATTATCTTCATCTCTGTAGTCAAAAGACATAATTAATTACACCTCCACAAATGCTGTTCCATATCCCGCTTGTGTCGGGATGCAATAGACCATTTTTATTTATTACATATATTATAGTATTTTTATAGACTTCTATTAAGCACAAATTTATATTTTTTAATGCTAATCTGCGCAGTTCCTCCGCTTTTTCATATTTTCTGCCCTTTTCAACCTTGTCCGCAATGAAAAGGATCTTTTCCTCAGGAGACATATTAACGGAACCTATTGTATGATATTTTACAGCTCTCTGGATCTTTGTATTCTTAATGCCAAAATCCCTGGCTATCAGAAAATCTCCAATGAGCCCATGCAGAAGCGGTTTTAATCCAAGTTCAAATTCACTAATATCAAGCTTATGTTTTTTGACCAGGCGGATAAGTTCTTCCGGATCGAATGTTTTTCCATAATCATGGACGACAGAAGATATGCACAGGTCAAAAAGGTTTATATTTTTTTCATAGGATCCGGCCATCTTTACGGCGAATTCCAGAGTATTTATTGAATGGGAAAATAATGGAGGATCCATAATCTTTCTAATCCTCCCGATGATGCTACTCAGGTATAGCATCTTATCATGGTCAAGATCTATTTTATTTATAAAGTCCATGTTTTAATATATAATTACTTACACCTTCAGGGACAAGATAATTGATCGGCCTGCAGTCTTTTATCCTTTCCCTTATATTTGTCGAAGATATTGCAAGCGCCGGTATTTCCATTATAAATATTCTATCATTGGCTTCTTTTTCAGAGGGGAAAAGGGTGGACTTAAGATATTTTATCTTTGAAAGATCATAACCCGGCCTGGTAGCCGCAATGAATTTGGTCAGGGTCACTATCTCATCTGTGTCTTTCCAGGAAAGTATTTCGAGTATAGCGTCTGCACCCGTGATAAAGAAAAGTTCCAGGTCCGCGCCATATGTCTTTCGGAGTTCCTTTACAGTGTCGATCGCATAGGATTTGCCTTTCCGGTCTATTTCTATTCTTGAGACAAAAAAGCTGCTATTGGAGGAAGTCGCAATAACTGTCATCAGATAGCGGTCCTCTGCATCTGCAAGATGTTTCTCTACTTTGTGGGGAGGATCGCCGGCCGGTATAAAGATGACTTCATCTAGACAAAACTGGTTAAGGGCTTCCTGCGCGGTCACCAGATGTCCGTTATGGATAGGATTAAATGTCCCGCCCATTATTCCTATTTTCTTTTTACCAGTATTCCTCATATATATGATTATTCTCCCTGTTTATTGCCTTATCTGCCCATGGCCCAGAACAATAAATTTATTGGTCGTTATCTGGCCGGGTCCCATCGGACCTCTCCAGTGAAGTTTTTGCGTACTTATTCCCATTTCTGCTCCCATGCCAAATTCTTCTCCGTCAGTGAACCTTGTGGAAGCATTTACAAAAACAGTGGATGAGTCTGCTGTAGAAGTAAAATGATTTGAACTCTGATAGCTGGATGTGATTATCGTTTCTGTATGATGGGAACCATATTTATTTATATGTAAAACAGCATCTTCAATGCTATCAACTACTTTGACTGCCATCTTAAGGCTCAAAAATTCCCTGTACCAGTCTTTTTCAGATGCAGGTTCCAGCCCCTGATATATGCCGGCCGCCCTATTCCCGCCGACAAGCTTTACGCCCTTATCTTCAAGCGCCCTCAACACAGGAGGCAGGACCTTCTCGGCTATATCACTATGTACAAGCAGTTTTTCGGCCGCATTGCATACACTGGGCCTCTGAGTCTTTGCATTCACTACAATATCCGTAATAGTATCAATACTTATGCTTTCCAGGTATCTATCAATATATATATGGCAATTTCCCATACCCGTCTCTATGACCGGGACCTTTGAATTCCGGACCACGCTGCTTATGAGTTCTGCTCCTCCCCTCGGTATCAGTACGTCGACATATTCCCTCAGCTGCATGAGCTTTACTGCATGCTCCCTATCGGCAGATGGTATTATCTGTATGATGTCTTTTGGGAACCCATTATCCTCAAGGACCTTTCTCATTATCTCCACAAGCTTCATATTGGTATCCAGCGCATGCGAGCTTCCCCGGAGTATTACGCAGTTTCCGGCCTTCAGACAGAGCACAGAGGCATCTATGGTAACATTGGGCCTGGCTTCGTATATTATCCCGACAACTCCCAGCGGTACCCTTATATTTTTAAGGACCAGGCCATTGGGAAGATTATATCCGAAGATGACCTCTCCTACAGGATCATTAAATTTAATGACCTTATCGATGCTTGCAGCTATTTTCCTTATCCTGTCCCCGTCAAGCATGAGCCGGTCCAGAAGGCTTTCCTGTATTCCTTCTTTCCTGCACCGGTCAATATCTTTTTTATTTTCCTTTAATACCGCTGCGGCGTTTTCTATTAGAGCTTCCGCTATGCAGGCAATGATGTTGTTCTTTGCCCCTGTACTGGCTGCAGCAATATTAACTGCAGCGGCTTTTGCTTTTTTTGCTATGCCGGTTACTATATCCATGGTCCTCCCGATGAACCTTTTTAAAAAAATATACTACTGTTTAGACTCAAAAACCACAAGACAATCCCTGTGTATTACCTCTCCGCACATATCCTCTCCATATTCCTGAAGAATGCTCTTATTATTTTTTCCCATTATCTTCCGTATCTCTTCACTGGAAAAATTGCTTATCCCCTTGGCAATAAACACATTACCGGCTGAAAACACCTTAAGAGTGTCTCCCCGGTTAAATCTGCCATTTATTTCTGTTATTCCGACCGGAAGTATGCTTTTCCCTTTTTCCGTGACAGCCTCACAGGCTCCTCTGTCAATAGTTATGGACCCCTTTGTCCTTATCCCGAAAGCTATCCATTTCTTTATGCTTCTGACTTTTCCTGAAGTCTTCGGTTTAAAAAAGGTCCCTATTTCCTTCCCTTCTATTATATCACTTAGCACATTCTCCCTGCGGCCATTTGCAATGATCATTCCTATTCCTGAGAATACGCATATCTTAGCTGCTTTTACCTTTGACAGCATGCCTCCTATTCCATAAGAAGAGCCTGCTTCTCCGGCAGAATTCTCTATTTCAGGATCTATTTTATCGATAAAACCAAGCATCTTCGCATTGCTATTGAGCCTGGGATCCTCGCTGTACATCCCCTCAATATCTGAAAGTATGATAAGCAGATCCGCTTCAGCCAGTACCGCGGTCATTGCACCGAGCTCATCATTATCTCCGAATTTTATCTCATCGACAGCTACGCTGTCATTTTCATTGATAATAGGCACTATATCAAGCTTGAGAAGGTTTTTTATTGTCCCTCTTATATTAAGATACTGCTCCCTCCTCGTAGTATCTTCATGGGTAAGAAGTATCTGGCCGACCTTTATGTCGCCGCCGGAAAAAAGATCCCGGTATACCTTCATGAGCTCGACCTGTCCAACAGCCGAAGCAGCCTGAAGAATGGATACATCGGCAATATCTTTAGGGGGTTTTTTGATCTGAAGGTATTTGAGCCCCGCCGCCATTGCTCCGCTGGATACCAGGATCACTTCCAAACCCCGCTCCATCAATTCTTTTACCTCTTTTATAAGGCGGGACATATTATCTATATCAAGACCGCCTTCCCGGGAAGTCAGCGAGCTGGAACCTATCTTTACAACAATTCTTTTTATGTTTTTTAAATATTTATCTCTGTTTTTCATTATTTATACAACCGGTCCCCGCCTGTGAGATATTTCCTACTATTTTACATCATTTAACCAATACTATTAACAGTCATTATCATCTCATCACTTAAAAATATATTTGCCGGACTTATACCGGGAGCCTGTCCAAGAACCGGATCCTAGTCAATAAGTTCAAATACCAGGTTTCCTATAATAACTGTGCTGCCTTCGTCTATTCCCAATTCTTTTAGCCTGTCCCCGATCTTCATCTTTTTGAGCCTGTACTTCAAATAATCCAGAGCTTCCTCATTTTCAAGATCGGTCATAGCTACCATCCTCTCGAGCTTCTTGTTCTTTACTACAAAGCCATCAGAACTTTTTTCGATTCTTATTTTCCTATCTTTAAGCACATCACCCGATATGGTATATACCCTTTCTTTCTTCTTCTCCTTTTGGACAGCATCTATTGCTGAGAGCCTTTCCCTGTTTTCTTTGACCTTCACGTATAGATCAGCCACAAGGCTGCTTATGCCTTCTCCCGTCACAGCCGATATGGTTATCACTTTTTTACCGCCCTTTGAAAGGCGGCCCGATATTCTCTTCAGTATATCCTTATCCGGGATCAGATCTGCTTTGTTTATTATGATCACAAAATCTTTCTTATAGACCTCAATATTATATAATTTTATTTCTTTTCTCAGGACATCATAGGATTCAAACAATAAATCCTCTCCATCAGGCTCTATGAGCCTCTGGCCATCCAGGACCATTGCCAGTACGGCAGAACGGGTGATATGCCTCAGAAATCTGTGTCCCAGGCCGATCCCCTTATGCGCCCCTTCTATGACTCCCGGGATATCGGCTACGACAAAATTCTCATCATCAAATGTCACGACTCCAAGGGTGGGTACAAGAGTCGTAAAAGGATAGTCAGCGATTTTGGGCCTGGCAGCAGAGATCTTAGATATTATTGTAGATTTTCCTGCATTTGGAAATCCCACAAGAGCAATATCGGCCACGAGCCTGAGTTCCATATTTATCCAGGATTCTTCCGCAGCCTCGCCCTTTTCACAAAATGAAGGGAAACGCCTAACCTGGGATGTGAAGCTGGCATTGCCCCTTCCGCCGATCCCGCCCCGGGATACGAGCACTTCATCTCCTTCAGATGAAAGATCAGCCACCATATTATTGCCACTGTCCCTGATAATTGTTCCCACCGGTACAGGAATGACGAGGTCCTGCCCGTCTTTTCCGCTCTTATTATTGGCACTGCCGGCTTTCCCATTTTCCGCTTTGAAGTGGACCCTTTTTTTAAATCCATAAAGGGTGGTGACATTGTCCGAGGCTTTGATTATTGCATCTCCTCCCCTTCCGCCATTTCCGCCGGAAGCTATCTTCTTGCAGCCGGATTTAAGATTAAAGAAAGTGGATATGCCGTTTCCGCCATCGCCGGCTTTGATATTTATTTTTGCTTCATCTAAAAATACTGCCATATTTAATCACGCTGCTTGCTTAATAATTCAAAAATATTTTTAACTATTTCTTTGAGCAATATTATTCTTATAGGTAAATATTATCATAAACACTTCTTCGGTGCCTTACCCTTAATATGAGGACCATTAATTCATTGCCTGTAATTGAATAGATGATGCGGTAGTTTCCAATTCTATATTTCCACAGACCCCTATATTTTCCCTTCAATCCTATTCCCTGATAAGGATCTTTTAAGATTATTTCTTTTACTGTCTTAAAGAACACCCGAATAGCCTTTGCGTCTAATTTCTTCAGATCTTTCTTAATATTTCTGTGATAAATAACCCTGTATTTCAATCTGTTTTCCTTCCGGGAGCCTGTACGAGAATTGGGCTCAGACAGGCTCCTTGCTTTTTAAACTTTCTTTTAATTGTTTCTCAGAAATATACTCTGATTTTGGATCCGAAAATCTCTGCAGAGCTATTTCTACATCCTCTATTTCATCAAAATAATTCTCAACAGCTTTTTTGACAAACCATGACTTCGTCCGCTCGCTTACTCTGCATACATTATCAATCCTATCTATAAGCTCCTTATCAAGACTCAGGGAAATATTTTTTTTCATAACTTCTCTCCAAATAATAATATTATTATGTTCTAATAGTTCTAATAGGTTTATTATAGCTATGATTACATAATTATTCAATTTTTACCAGGATCAAGTATGCAATACTTATCATGTTTGCTATTTATTCCAAAAATAATGAAGTGAAATAGCTGACCAGATTTAGATATATATAAAATCAGTCTTGACTATTTTTAGATATATATTAAATTACAGAGGAGGTCCCTATAGCGACTTTAAGCGGTATATTAAAAAGCAGTAGCTACCTTAATCTCAACATTGGTTATATCGTTCAATGCTCACCCGGGGTATTATCTATTGCTATCAGCCTTCACTCCTGGGAGCCTGTCCGAGAACTGGATCCTACTATAGTCAGCCCCATGGTATTTTTGCTGACTTCATAGTTTGTTAAATCAGTATCTTTAAGAATTGATTTGACTTCGTCAATTATATAAGCAGCATTAAATGAGGTCACGAGTCCGGGTCTTAGTTCTCTTGGTTTTGTTATAACCTTCATAAACCATTTTATAAAGGGGCTTATATCTCTCCGCAGGTCACTAATAAAATAAAGACCGCCCGGCTTTAATACCCTATGGATCTCATTGAAAATTTCTTCAGGGTTTGACCATTCATGCAGTGAGCCATTGGCAAATACGCCGTCAAACAAATTATCATCCAGAGGCATTTTTTGTGCATCACCTTCAATATAATCAATCCTTGCTTCAAGATTATATTCTCTGGCATTTTTTTCAGCAACTTCTATCATATTGGAGCTTATTTCTAGCCCGGTAAGCCTGGTCCCTTCTGTTTTCTTTAACCATTCCAGGCCCAGATAGCCGGGACCGGGACCGATCTCAAGAGCTGACCCCTGATTTATACCTGACTTAATAATTTGATCAGTTTCCATCCATCCTTTATCCCTCATTCTCTTTAAAAATCGATCATAAACTTCAACAGTGAACTCATCCTGTATCCCCTCATGGGTCTCTGTGATTCTTTCTCCAGTCATTTTTCTTTCTCCTTATTCTTGTCTTTCTTTCTTAGAAGTCTGATTTTATTATTTTACGAAACTATATGTATGCTTATTTTTCTTAAGCAGTCTAAATAAACCCCTGGTTGTTATTTTTGTCATGAACTCATGTTCTTTCATATGATGGTCGCTAAAAGACAGGATACCGCCGG
>CBEVGD010000057.1:0-12236 GCA_965549355.1 uncultured bacterium
TACAAGGACCGATGAAAGGGTTTTTTGCCTTCTCAAAAAGGAACTAAAGGATACGGATCTAAAATATTTTTCCGGGATCATATATACTCCTCTGAAACTCCCCGAAGAGAAGTTAAAGGAAGGAGTGACCGTTATATGTGCGGGGACATCTGATATAAAGATCGCGGAAGAAGCTGCAATAACTGCATATCTTATGAGCAATAAAGTAAGCAAGATCTACGATGTAGGGGTAGCAGGCATACACCGCCTGATAAATTACAAGGACCAGTTAAAAAAGTCAAATGTAATAGTCGCAGTAGCAGGTATGGAGGGGGCCCTTCCGGGAGTAGTAGGTGCCATGGTAGACTGTCCCGTTATAGGGGTCCCTACAAGTATTGGCTATGGAGCCAATCTTGGCGGCATAGCCGCGCTTCTTACCATGCTGAACTCATGCAGCCCCGGAGTATCTGTAGTAAATATTGATAATGGGTTCGGAGCGGGCTATACAGCGGGGATCATAAACCGGAGGGGAAAGTGATCTCTCTGAAGCGGTATTGGGCGTATATTTTCATTACAGAGAGATATTCCTTAATTAATGTTTTTCATGTGTGAAATATTAGCCGGGATATATTATAATAGGGAAGAATAATTATAGAAAAGATATAAATAATTATTTGTTTACAATATTTAATAATTTTATTAAGGCATTTGATATCATATGGTTGAAGTAGACATAAGGACCCAGAGAATAGGCGAGATCCTGGTAAATAAAAAGCTGATCACCAATACCCAGCTTAATGAAACCCTTGAGACCCAGAAAGAGACAGGGAAAAAGCTCGGAGAGATACTTGTCAGCAAGGGTTTTATAAATGAACAGACCCTCGTGGATCTCGTATCCCTTCAGAGAGGATACAATACAATAGACTTGAGTAAAGAACAGGACAGCATAGACGAGTCCGTTTCTAATCTTATTTCAAAAGATTTTGCCTTCAAGAGGAAAGTGTTTCCTTTTAAGCTTGAAGACGGCACGCTGCACGTAGCCATGACAGACCCCAGAGATATAAATGTTATTGATGAATTAAGGCTGTTGACCGGCTATAATGTTAAGCCATTTATAACCACCCAGAAAGATATAGATGATATAATCAAACAGCATACTTCTGACGATTACAATCTGAAGGAAGTCCAGGAGATCATGAAGGATGCTGATCTCAGCATTTCCGAAAAATACGATGAAGACATAGTAGAAAAGAATCCGCTGGTAAAACTTGCCAATCAGATCATACTCAAAGCAATATCGCTCAGGGCGAGTGATGTCCATATTGAGCCGCAGGAAAAAAGCTGTACCATCAGATTCAGGGTGGATGGGGTGCTTCAAAAGATAAAAGATGTGCCAAAGACTGTACAGCGCCTTCTCATATCACGCTATAAGATAATGGGCGGTCTTGACATTACCGAAAATAGGCTCCCCCAGGACGGCAGAGGTTCCATAAAATTCCAGAGCAGGATAATAGACCTCAGGTTTGCATCCATACCGTCTGTTTATGGTGAGAATATAACAGTAAGAATCCTGGACAGAGATGATAATGTGTTTAATCTGGATAAAAGCGGCATGCTTCCAGAAGATTATAAAAAATACAAACGGATGATCTCCATGGCCCATGGTTCGGTTATAATAACGGGACCCACCGGATCAGGGAAGACGACTACGCTTTATGCCAGCCTCACTCGCATAGCAAGTGTTGAAAAAAAGATATTTACAATAGAAGATCCGGTAGAATACAGGTTTCCCGGCATAATCCAGGTGCAGGTCAATTCCAAAATAAATATGGATTTTTCAAGGGGGCTGCGTTCCATGTTGAGGAGCGACCCTGATATAATAATGGTCGGCGAGATAAGGGACCTTGAAACAGCAAAAATCGCCATGGAAGCTTCTATAACGGGACACCTTGTATTGACTACCCTGCATACCAATGATGCCCCGTCAAGTTTGACAAGGCTGCTGGAGATGGGTATCGAGTCGTATATGATATCATCTGCAGTCAAAGGCATAGTTGCCCAGAGGCTGGTCAGAAGACTCTGTGAAAAATGTAAGAAAAAAGCGGATATCTCCAGTGTGACGCTGGAAGAAGAAGTAAGGCCGATACTCAAAGGAAAGAAAATATTTAAAAATGTCGGATGCAGCAGATGCAACAATACCGGTTATCGCGGCAGAATAGGCGTCTATTCGGTTATGGTAGTATCGAAGAAGATAAGAGAGATGCTCCTCAATCATAAAAGTACGGATGCAATAAAAGAGGTAGCGAAAAAAGAAGGCATGAGAACGCTTATGGAAGCATCTGCGGAGAAGGTAGCTTTAGGGGTGACCTCTATTGATGAGATGTACAGAGTAGTTCTCTAGGAGCCTGTCCGAAAACCGGGACCTGAGCTTGCAGGCTGATATTTTTTATTACAAAATTAATACAGATAGATTGGGCCGTTTATTGATATGGATAAAGACAATTTTGTACACCTGCACGTCCACAGCGAATATTCATTGCTTGACGGTGCTGTCAGGATAAAAAACCTGGTTGAAAAAGCTGCAAGCTTGGGCATGCCTGCAGTAGCGCTTACTGACCATGGAGTAATGTATGGCGCAGTAGAATTTTTCCGCAGGGCAAAGGCAGCCGGGATAAAACCAATAATAGGCTGTGAAGTATATATGGCGCCGGGAAGCCGTTTTGAAAAACAGGCCTCCAAAAACAAGCGCGAGGATAAATCCTATCATCTCACACTTCTTGCAAGGAATAATAAAGGCTATCAGAACCTTATGAGACTTGCCAGTTTCGGTTTTCTGGAAGGTTTTTATTATAAGCCAAGAATAGACAAAGAAATCTTAAGAGAATACAGCGAAGGGCTTATAGCGCTGAGCGGCTGTATCGCGGGAGAAATACCGAGGCATATAATAGCAGGCGAGACTGGTCTGGCTGAAAAATCTCTGGAGGAGTTTATTGATATTTTTGGAAAAGATAATTTCTATCTGGAACTTCAGGATTCAGGAATACCGGAACAAAAAATCGCAAATGAAAAAATGTCAGAGCTTTCAAAGAAATATTCGGTTCCTATTGTAGCTACTAATGATGTGCATTATCTTGAAAAGGAAGACAGCAGGTTTCATGATGTTCTATTATGCATACAGACAGGTTCGACGATCAATGAGACGGGACGTTTGAAGTTTTCAACGGACCAGTATTATTTTAAGGACACCCAGGAGATGAAGGGGCTCTTCCCAGAACAGGAAGAAGCCATAAAAAATACATTGGAAATAGCAGAGCGGTGCAATGTAGAAATAAAGCTGGGAATGGACCTTATACCTTCCTTCAAGGCCCCTGACGGGCTATCATCCGGCCAGTATCTGAAGAAATTATGCACGGAAGGAGTTAAAAAAAGATATGATGAAGTATCTGATGAAATAAATGCGAGGCTCAAAAAAGAGCTTAAAGTAATAGAAAAAATGGGTTTCGAACAGTACTTCCTTATTGTCTGGGACTTTGTCCGTTTTGCTAAAGAAAATGGCATAAGAGTGGGCCCCGGGAGGGGATCTGCAGCAGGAAGCATTGTATCGTACTGTCTTGGTATTACCGATATTGAACCCTTAAAGTACGGACTTCTTTTTGAACGTTTTCTGAATGAGGAAAGAAGAAGCATGCCCGATATAGATATTGATTTTTGCTATGAGAAGAGAAGCCGGGTAATAAAATATGTTACGGAAAAATACGGGGAAAAAAGAGTCGCTCAGCTTATAACATTTGGAACTATGGCTGCAAGACAGGCCATAAGGGATGCAGGCAGGGTAATGGAGATCCCGTACGCGGATGTTGACAGAGTAGCGAAGATGATACCCATGGAACTTAATGTGACGATCAAGGATTCATTGAATATGGCCCCTGAACTGAAAGAAGTGTATGAAAATGACAGCAGGATCAGGGATGTCATAGATATGGCAATATCGCTTGAAGGGATAGCGAGACAGGATTCCATCCACGCAGCAGGAGTAGTTATATCGGCAGAGGACCTTTATAATTATACGCCGATCCAGAAAGAAGGCGATAGCGATATTGTCACACAGTACAAAATGGAGGATATCCAGGAAATAGGACTTCTAAAGGTGGATTTTCTTGGACTCAGGACCCTCTCACTTATTGATAAATGTCTGTTTTTAGTAAAAAAGACAGAAAATATCGATATAGATATAAACACTATCAGTCTTGAAGATGAAAAAACCTATAAAATGCTTTCCAGGGGAGACTGTCTCGGTGTATTTCAACTTGAAAGCTCGGGCATGAGAGAGCTTGTAGTAAATCTAAATCCTTCTAAATTTGAGGACCTCGTGGCCCTTCTGGCACTTTACAGGCCGGGTCCGCTTCAGAGCGGGATGGTCAATGATTTTGTAGAAAGTAAAAATGGAAGAAAAGAGATCAGCTATCCGCATCCAAGCTTAAAGCCGATACTTGAAGATACTTACGGGATCATACTCTATCAGGAACAGGTGATGGGGATAGCATCCGAGCTTGCCGGATTTTCGATGTCTGAAGCAGATATTCTCAGAGGTGCCATCAGTAAGAAAAAAAGGAAACTGCTTGAAAAGCAGAGGCAGAAATTCATTGATGGCGCAAAGGGAAAAGGAATAGATGAAGAGGTGGCGGCAAATATTTTCCAGCTTATAAATCATTTTGCTGAATACGGATTTAATAAATCCCATAGCGCTGCATATGCCATGATATCCTATCAGACAGCATATCTTAAGGCTAATTTTCCGGTGCAGTTTATGGCTGCTATCCTCAGCATAAGAATGGGTAATCAGGATAAAGTAGCGCAATATGTGCATGATACCAGGAGGATGGGGATAGTAGTGCTGCCTCCGGATATAAATAAGAGCTTTACGGATTTTACGGTTGTAGATGATTCCATACGTTTTGGGCTCTCAGCAATAAAAAATGTCGGGACTAATGTAATAGAGAGTATCGAAGATGAGAGGGAAAGCGGCGGGAAATTCAAAGATTTTGTAGAGTTTTGTGAACGTGTGGAGACTTTTGTCCTTAATAGAAAGACCCTTGAGAGCCTTATAAAGAGCGGTACATTTGATTCTCTGGGCCAGAGCAGAAAGTTTCTTTTAAAAAATTTTGAAAAGATAACCGAAGAGATACTAAAAATTAGAAAAGAAAGAGACAGGGGGCAATTTTCCCTTTTTGATAATAATGAAAGCGCTCAGGAGAAAATGATGTTTAATGGCGCCATGGAAACCGGCAGCCAGAATGAAGAGTATCCTTCCAGACAGCTATTAAATTTTGAAAAAGAGATGCTCGGATTGTATATATCCGGACATCCATTGATGGAATATGAGGGAACCTTATCAAAACTTGGCACCATATCAAGACTCAGCGATATTGATGATAAAGCGACAGTAAATGCAGGAGGAATAATAACCGGGATAAAGATGATATATACAAAAAAGGACCAGCAGATGTGCTTTGTCAATATTGAAGATATTGAAAGCAGCCTTGAGGTAATAGTCTTTCCAAATATACTGGAGAAATACAGGGAGTATATTGTTGAAGACAGGGTAATAAAGATAAAGGGAAAGCTTGATAGAAAAGAGGATCAGGTAAAGCTCCTTGCAAATGATATAGAAGAACTGCACAAGGATGAAGAATCTGTAGAGGGCAGCAGGGCAGCAAATAATGACAGGGAAGAAAAAATTATTTTCTCGGTCGAAAAGAAGTATCTAAACAGGGATATTATTAATGATCTTCATGATTACATCAAGGAAAATCCAGGCGGATGTATGATGGAATTTAAGGTAATATCTGATAATGGGGATGAGCCCGAAAAAAAATACGATCTTCCGCCGGATTACAGGATTAACGGAGATACAGGTTTTCTAAAAAATATTAAAGCTGTTTTTGGGGGGAGGATCTCATGGATCAAAACCGGCCCATCAGAAGATATCAATAAATAATATAGGGGTGACGATATGAAAGATTTGAAATTTGCGGTCCTTGGGGCGGGCCACGGCGGGAAAGCTCTGGCCGCTCATCTTGCAATAAAGGGCTTTTCTGTAAACCTGTATAACAGGACACTTGCCAGAATAAAGCCTATAATTAAAATGAGGGGGATAGAGCTTGAAGGAGAGATCAAAGGTTTTGGACGTCTTGATATTGTCACAGACGATATAGGAAGCGCTATAGATGGAGCAGATATTATCATGGTGGTCGTTCCTGCCAATGGACATGAGCCCATTGCAGAAATGTGCGCCCCTTTTCTGAAGGATGGACAGGTAGTCGTCCTGAATCCCGGAAGGACCTGCGGAGCGCTTGAGTTTTTGCAGGTGTTGCGGAGGAACGGCAATAAAAATAATATAGTGATCTCGGAAGCACAGACTTTCATATATGCAAGCAGGGGGATGGGGCCGGCAACAGCTAAGATATTCAGGATAAAACAGGCTATACCGGTAGCATCCATACCTTCTGAAAAAAATGATGAAGTAGTTGAGAAGCTAAATACGGCCTTTCCTGAATTTATACCGGCATTGGATGTAATCGAGACAAGCTTTAACAATATGGGGGCAGTCTTTCATCCTTCAATAACGATATTGAATGTGTCGAGAATAGAGTCTACCCTGGGAAATTTCCAGTTCTATATTGAAGGTGTCACCCAGTCCGTGGCCAAAATACTTGAATCTGTGGATCAGGAAAGAGTCAATGTAGGGGAAGCGTTAAAATGCGAGAATATCTATAGTGCCATAGACTGGCTGTCAATGGCATATAATGTAGTCGAGGATAGTTTGTTTGATGCTATACGCAGCAATCCCGGATATGTGGGCATAATGGCGCCGCGCACCATTAATGTCCGGTATATAACTGAAGATGTACCCATGAGTCTTGTCCCGATATCGGAATTTGGAAAGCAGGCCGGCGTGAATACTCCCGTTATAGATTCACTTATACATATTGCTGATTCAATACTTAATAAAGATTTCAGAAAAGAGGGAAGAAACCTGTCGAGTCTCGGCATGTCCGGTCTTGATATTGAACAGACAAGGGAACTATTAATCAATGGAAAGAGGTAGAAAGCTGATGGAAAAAATACTGGGTGCCTGTATAGGAAGCTGTGTTCATGTTGCGGGAATACTGAATTTTTTAAATATTGCCGGCAGATCGGGTTATGGGACCAAATTTGTTGGATCGGCGATAAATATCGATGACCTTGCCGCAGAGATAGGCGAATACTCTCCGGATATTGTAGCGATAAGCTACAGGCTCTCTCCTGAAAGCATAATGGGTATATTTGAGGAGTTGAGGGCAAAGATAAAAGAAACTCCATCTCTGAAAAATACTGAATTTATTCTGGGGACCACAGGGCCGGTTGCTGAAATAGCCGGAAGGACCGGTATTTTTGATAAGATATTTACAGGAGAAGAAAGCAGAGAAGAAGTAGAGGCATATTTAAAAAAAGGAAAGGTCCGAAAAGCCGGCGGGATACCTCCCGGGGATCTTATTGATAGGATAAAATATAAGGAGCCTTTTCCGCTTATCAGGCATCATTTTGGCAGGCCGGCCCTGAAAGAGACGCTGGATGGGATAAGAGTAATAGCTGATAGCGGACTCCTCGATATCATATCCATAGGTCCGGACCAGAATACGCAGGAATTTTTTTTCCATCCTGAAAAGATGGATCCAAAACAGGACGGAGCAGGCGGGGTCCCTCTTAGAAGTGAAGATGATTTTAAGAAACTATATGAAGCTTCAAGAACCGGGAATCATCCTCTTCTCAGGTGTTATAGCGGTACCAATGATATCCTGAAGATGGCCAAAGTCCTTCATGATAATATTAAAAATGCATGGTGTGCCATTCCATTATTCTGGTACAATGAGCTTGACAATAGGAGCAGCAGAAAACTGGTGGAGTCAATTGCAGAAAACCAGTCTGTAATGAAATGGCATGGCCGGAGCGGCATTCCTGTTGAAGTTAATGAATCACATCATTGGAGCCTCAGATATGCACCTGATGCTATAGCAGTTGCAGCAGCTTATCTTGCAGCTTATAATGCAAAGAAAATGGGTGTCGGGACATATATCTCCCAGTATATGTTCAATACTCCCCCTGAGACCTCATTTACGATGGACCTTGCAAAGATGCTGGCCAAAATAGAGCTTATTGAGTCTCTTCATGATGACAGCTTCAGGACCATAAGGGAGACAAGAGCGGGGCTTTTTAGCTATCCTGCGGATTTTGACGAGAGCAAGGGCCAGCTTGCTTCTTCAACCATGCTGCAGATGCAGCTGGAGCCTGAAATAGTGCATATTGTGGGCTATTGTGAAGCGGACCATGCTGCTGAGCCCGATGATATAATAGAGAGTACAAAAATTGCCGGAAAAGTCATAGAGAATTGCATATATGGATGTCCGGACATGAAGAAGGACACACGGGTCCAGAAGAGGAAAAAAGAGCTTGTGAGTGAAGCCGGATTAATACTGGATAAAATAAAATCGCTGGATAAAAAAGGAGCCTTTCCGGATCCGCTGGCCTCTCCCGGGATACTGGCAATGGCTGTAAAGACGGGGATTTTAGATGCGCCGCATCTATGCGGAGTAAAAGCTGCAAAAGGTACGATACTTACGATATTTGCAGATGGAAAGAACTATTCAACAAATAGTGCCCTTGAGCCTATATCGGAAAAGGAAAGATTGGATGAGATCTCTGTTTAAATTTTACTTTTTTACTATTTTGTAATAATATTCTTTTCTTAAATATTTTTTAATAAATATATATAAAAAATGGAAGAAGAAAATAACAATTTAAGACTGCCATCCGGCTTCAGGGATATTTTTCCTGTGGAATCCAGCGAAAGAAATGAGATAAAAAAAATAATCGACCGCGAATTTAAAAGCTGGGGTTATGGCGAGGTAAGGACACCTGTAATGGAATATACAGATAATATTTCAATAGGGGTGGGCAGGGATTGGAAAAACAAACTTATTAATTTTATAGATATGGACGGCAGCTTCATCTCATTGAGGGCCGATATGACCATCCCGATCGCAAGACTTGCCGGCATGAGGGTAAGAGAGGATCAGCTGCCAGTGAGATTTTGCTATTTCTCCGATGTTTTCAGGCAGGCAGGTGGCCGTGCAGGTAATAAAAGAGCCTATTCTCAAGCAGGTCTTGAATTTTTGGGCTCCAGAAAAAGGCTTAATGCCGATTTGGAAGTACTAATGATCCTTATCAGGATACTCAGAGCCCTGGGACTCAATGATTTTAGGATAGGACAGGGCCATACAGGCTTTATAAGCGGTCTCTTCGACTGGTTGAGGCTCGATGGCGCAGGCAGGGAGAGATTAAAGAAATATATTGTAAATAAGGACTTTGTAAAAATCGAAAACTTTTTGAATAAAACCGACAGTGGAAAAACAAAGATATTCATGGGATTAATACAGCCGGAAAATGATATAGAAAAGATCTCAGGGATAGTATCCGATATAGGGGAAGAAAGCGTATCCAGTGTTTTTGATTACCTCAAGAACCTGTATCTAATGCTTGGAGAACAGGATTATGCTAAATATATTCTTTTTGATTTCAGCATAATGAGGGATTTTGACTATTATACGGGCCTTCTCTTTGAAGTCTACAGCAAGGGGATAACTGAAATAATCGGCAGCGGAGGAAGATATGACGGCCTGATAAAGAAATTCGGCGCCGATATGCCGGCAACAGGATTTGCCCTGGACATAGATATTCTGCATGGAGCCCTGGGCGACAGCGATCCGGCAGCCGGAAAAAAAATAATGCTTTCCTGTCCGGAAGGACCGAATAGCGGAACAGGACTTATAGGACTTGCAGACAGGATAAGGAAGAGAGATATAAATGTAGAGATCCTTTTTGATGATATTGAAAATAGCAGAGAGCTTGCGCTTGGTAAAAACTGCGTGCTTCTGGCCGAAGCTTCAGCAGATCTTACAAATATCAAAGTAATTGATTTAGAAAGCGGCAGTTTCAGCTTAAAGAGCATAGATTTATTTTTAAAAGAGCTTGAAAAATGGTAAAAGAACTAAAAATAGCGATACCGAAAGGTTATCTTTTCGGCGAATGCCTGGAACTTTTAAGAAAAGCCGGCTACGATACAGGACCGCTGGAGAATAAGGACAGGAGACTTGTCATAGATTCGCCGGGGGATTCAATAAAGTATATTATTTCCAGGCCGATGGATGTGCCGGTATATGTCGAACATGGAGCATGTGACATAGGATTTGCCGGAAAAGATGTGCTTGCTGAGAAGGAAAGCAGGATATATGAACTTCTTGACCTGAAGAACGGAAGATGCAGGCTCGTCCTTGCTACCATGAAAGATGAGACCGAAAAGGTAAAGGATCATTACCGGCACTTTGGTTCAGTAAAGGTAGCTACCAGTTATCCTAATATAGCAAGAAGATATTTTAAGGCTAAAGGGATACAGGCAGAAATTATAAAGCTTCATGGTTCGGTAGAACTTGCGCCCATTCTCGGAATAGCTGAGGAAATACTGGACATTACCTCCAGCGGGAAGACTATGGATGAAAATAATCTTATCGAGATGGAAAATATAATGGAATCTACTACCAGGCTTATTGCAAATATAGCAAGTTATAAGATAAAATATAGCGAGATAGATAGTTTTATTAAAAAGATAAAAAGATCCTTAGTATAGCGGGTTCTAATATGGAAAGAAAAGCAAAGATCGAGCGGAAGACCAAAGAGACATCAATAATTCTCAGGCTAAATATTGATGGAAAGGGAGATTCGGATATAAATACATCTATACCTTTCCTGGACCATGTCCTTGAAAGTTTTACAAGGCATGGAAAATTTGACCTTTATCTAAAAGCCTCAGGAGATATTGATATAGAGAGCCACCATCTTGTAGAAGATATCGGCATATGCCTTGGAAAAGCTATTGCAGGATGTCTTGAGGACAAAAAGGGAATAAAGCGTTTCGGAAACATTACAATTCCTATGGATGAAGCCGAGATATCTATATCGATGGATATAGGGGGAAGAGCCTATCTCTCTTACAGGGTAGATATGGAATATGAGACACTTGAGGGAGGTCTGGAAACTTCAATAATAGAAGATTTTTTTCAGGCCCTTGTAAGCAATAGTTTTATAAATCTGCATATCACAAAAAATGCGGGTCTTGCTTCCCATCATATAATTGAAGCTGTTTTTAAGGCTTTTGGCCTGACGCTTCATCAGGCGAGCAGGCTGACTGGCGGGGACCGTATACCTTCGACTAAAGGTTCAATATAGGCAGTGCCTGACCGGCCCTTATTTTAAGCGGATGCAGCCTGATAGAAATATAAAATCTTTTTATATGAAAAGATATAAGTGGGCGGTTTAAAGATTATTAAAGACATTAGACTAAACCTTAAAAAAATATGTATATAGCATTAATAGATTATGGGATCGGTAATATTAAAAGTGTGGAAAGCTCCTTTTTAAAGGCTGGAGCTGAGATAAAAGTCACAGCAGATCCTGCAGTTATAGATGATTCTGCTGCAGTCATACTGCCCGGGGTCGGGGCCTATAGGGATGCATTTTCAAACCTGGACAGGAGGGGCCTGATAGAACCGATCTATAAGAATATAAAGTCAAAACCATTTCTGGGAATATGTATAGGGATGCAGCTGCTATTTGAGTACAGCCTTGAAAATGGTAAAAACAGGGGTCTGGGGATATTTAAAGGCTCTGTGAAGAAAATACCGGTTGGAGTAAAGATACCGCATATGGGCTGGAATCAAATAAATATCGTCAAAAAGAACAGCAAGATGCTAAAAGGAGTCAGAAGCGGGGAGAACTTTTATTTTGTGCACTCTTATCATGCAGTACCGGAGGACGGTTCTATAGTAAGCAGTACCACATATCACGGAACGGACCTTGTTGCCAGCATAGAGAAGGATAATATTTATGGATTTCAGTTCCATCCGGAGAAGAGCAGTATAATAGGGCAAAAATTATTAAAGAACTTTCTTAAACTGGCCGAAGGGGCATAATGATTATTTTACCGGCTATAGATATAATAGATGGACAGTGCGTCAGGCTGACAAGAGGTGATTTTAACGAGAAGAAGAAATATTTTGATGATCCTGTGAAGGTTGCAGAGAAGTGGAAGAAGCAGGGTGCACAGTGGATACATATAATCGATCTTGACGGGGCCAGGACCGGTAAAATATCGAATCTCTCTA
>CBEVGD010000058.1:0-12039 GCA_965549355.1 uncultured bacterium
AAACCGGAAATGGTTTATCAGCGGTCATATTTAGTAATTTTGTTTTTATAGAGATGAAATAGTGGGAGGCAATTGCAGGAGTTTATCTACAAGTTTTCAAAAGGTCTCCATGTTTTATTATCAGAAATTTTTAGCGGCAAAATTATTGGTTCATAAAGAATTAAAATAATATATGGAAATATATTATAAAAATAAAAAAGGATGTTCTCGATACAAAGGGACGAGGGGGCTATAGATGTGGCGTTTTGTAGTAAATAGGCTTGCATGGATGATTGTTATCGTAATTTTTATTTCAATGCTTTCCTTTCTTATCATTGAAGCGCCGCCTGGTGATTTTATGACTGTATATGCAGCCCGGCTTGCCATACAGGGTGATTATATGGATGAGGCGGCGATTGCATCTTTAAGGAGCAGATACGGTCTGGATCAGCCGATATATGTTAAGTATTATAAATGGGCCAGTAGGATAGTCAGGGGAGATCTCGGGTTTTCATTTGAGTGGAGGAAGCCTGTGTCAGAGTTACTAAAGGGAAGATTGATCTGGAGTATCGTCATATCTTTAACATCCATATTGTTTGTCTATATAGTCGCGATCCCCATAGGGGTCTTTTCGGCGACCCACCTTTATTCAAAAGCTGATTATTTCTTTAACCTTATTGGTTTTATAGGGTTATCGGTCCCAAATTTTCTTTTTGCCCTCGTATTGTTATGGGCCGTTTTTGAAAGAACGGGAACTGTTGCCGTCGGCCTATTTTCAAAAGAGTATATTATGGCTTCGTGGAGTATTGGCAGGGTAATAGACTTAATCAAGCATCTATGGATGCCTGCTATTGTCCTCGGGACAGCCGGAACCGCAGGCATGATACGAGTGATGAGAGCCAATCTATTGGACGAGCTCCCCAAGGCTTATGTTATGGTTGCCCGGTCAAAAGGTCTTTCAGAACTGAGGCTTCTTTATAAATATCCTTTCAGGATTGCAATGAATCCGGTAATCAGCACGATAGGCTGGGCCCTGCCGGCTATTTTCAGCGGTGAGGTCCTTGTCTCATTGGTTCTGGGCATACCGACAATAGCGCCTATCTTTTTACAATCACTTCTGAGCCAGGATATGTATCTGGCCGGCAGCATTGTTTTAATCCTGTCTGTCCTGACTGTGATAGGCACATTTATATCGGATATATTGCTGGCATGGCTGGATCCGCGAATACAAAAAACATTATAGCGTAGGGGAATTGTATTAATGGAAAAAATAAAAATTAGCGATAAAGTAAAAGCTGAGAAATTAAATGTGGCTTCCCAGTGGCAGCTTATGCGCTGGAAGTTTCTCCGGCATAAAATAGCAGTGCTTTCTCTGGTTTTACTCACGCTGCTTTATATATCTGTAATATTTGCCGGATTTCTATCTCCCTATGATCCAAGGGGACATGATTACCATCAGAAAAGCCTGCCTCCCCAATTGATTCGTTTTATTGACAGTACCGGTAAATTTCACCTTCGACCTTTCATTTATAAGGCAGAGTCAGTGCTTGATACGGAAACTTATATGCGAAACATAATTGTGGATACAGATGTGATGTACCCTATTTATTTTTTTGTCAAAGGGGATCCGTATAAGTTTTGGGGATTGTTCGAAACGGACCGCCATCTTTTTGGCACAAAAGAGAGGGCCATGTTTCTTTTTGGCACCGACGACATGGGCCGGGATATGTTTTCCCGAATATTAGAGGGAGGGCGGCTGTCTCTGAGTGTCGGCCTGGTAGGCATTGCCGTTAGTTTTGTGCTTGGTCTTATCATAGGCGGGATCTCGGGTCTGTTTGGCGGTAAAACCGACATGATTATCCAGAGACTCATTGAGGGGGTCCGCTCAATGCCGACAATACCTCTCTGGATGGCATTAAGCGTCGCGCTCCCGATATATTGGTCCGTGGTCAAAGTGTATTTCGGAATAGTGATCATTCTTTCATTGGTGGGCTGGACCGGTCTTGCCAGGGTAGTGCGCGGGAAAGTAATGTCTATAAAAGAAGAAGATTTTGTGATGGCGGCCAGATTGTACGGGGCAAGCGACGGGCGAATAATTTCCCGCCACATTTTACCTTCTTTTACCAGCTATATAATAGCCAGCCTGACGCTTACCGTCCCGGGGATGATACTGGGAGAGACGGCTCTAAGCTTTTTGGGCATCGGACTCAGGGCGCCTGCAATTAGCTGGGGCGTGCTTTTAATGGATGCGCAGAAGATAAAAGTGCTGTCGCTAACACCCTGGATTTTAATGCCCGGTCTTTTTGTGATACTTGCTATTCTAATGTTTAATTTTATTGGAGATGGACTCAGGGATGCTGCTGATCCCTATAATTCTATTTGAGTAATAAAAGAAAGATAAAATGGAAAATAATAATAGTTTGCTAAGAGTTGAAGATCTAAAAACCTACTTTTATTCAAAAGAGGGGACCGTCAGGGCAGTTGATGGAGTGAATATCAGCATAAAAGACGGTGAGACTCTCGGGATAGCCGGTGAAAGCGGATGCGGAAAGAGCGTGACCGCACAATCTATCCTAAGGCTCATTCCCAAGAATGGACGCATAGAAAGCGGACGCATACTGCTGAGGGGAGATGGAAAATATTTGGACCTGGTTCCTTTAAAGGCATCCGGCAGGAAGATTAGATCTATAAGAGGAAAAGAGATTTCAATTGTATTTCAGGAGCCCATGACATCGCTCAGCATGGTCTATACTATCGGGAATCAGATAATGGAAGCCATAATGCTGCATCAGAAGTGCACACGCAAAGAAGCAAGAGAGCGTACCCTGAAATTATTGGGAAGGGTAGGACTCCCGGCGGCTCAGGTAATTGATGCCTATCCGTTTGCTTTAAGCGGCGGAATGAGGCAGAGGGCGCTGATTGCCATGGCTCTTTCCTGCAAGCCGAGATTGCTGATTGCAGATGAACCCACAACAGCGGTAGACGTCACCATTCAGGCGCAGATCCTTAAGTTATTAAAAGAAATCCAGAAGAATACCAATATGGCCCTGATAATGATAACGCATGATCTTGCAGTTCTATCGGAGCTTTGCGACAGGGTAATGATCATGTACCTCGGCAAAGACATCGAAAATGCCACGACAAAAAAATTATTTAAAGATCCCAAACATCCCTATACTATAGGTCTTCTCAAATCAGTACCGAGGCTGGGCGTAGGATCCAGAGAAAAAATAGAGGCGATAAAGGGTACTGTCCCCAGTGGCTATGACTTGCCAAAAGGGTGCTCGTTCCATCCCAGATGTCCCGAGTTTATGCCGGGCAGATGCGATAAAGAATTTCCAAAATTGGTTGAAGTCGACAAAGATCATAATGTCAGTTGTTTTTTATATCAATAGGAGTAATTTTAAATGAATTTTGATAATACGGATAATATATTACAAGTAAATAATCTGCAGAAGAATTTTCCAATCAAAAAAGGGTATTTAAGAAAAACCGCAGGAGCAGTAAAAGCGGTTGACGGAATAAGTTTTTTCATTAAAAGAGGCGAGACCCTGGCGCTTGTCGGTGAGAGCGGAAGCGGGAAGACAACTACCGGCAGATGCATAATGAGGGCCATAGAGCCTACGGCAGGAGAAATTCTATTTAATCTGGAAGGTGAAGAGGGCGTAGCTGACATAAGGTTCCTTAAAAAGAAAAGATTGAAATCTTTTAGGGAGCATATGGGCATGATCTTTCAGGATCCCTATGCTTCGCTAAATCCGCGCATGACTGTTTTTGATATTATTTCCGAACCATTTATTACAAATCGCATAAACACGAATAAGAGCCAGCTCAGGGAAATCGTAGCAGGGCTGTTAAGGTCCGTAAAACTTGCGCCTGAATATATGCAGAGGTATCCGCATGCATTCAGCGGGGGCCAGAGACAGAGAATCGCCATAGCGAGAGCAATAGCGCTGAATCCCGAATTTATTGTGGCCGATGAGCCGGTCTCGGCCCTGGATGTCTCTGTTCAGGCACAGATCCTGAATCTAATGCATGATCTGCAGGCTGAATTTAATCTGACATACCTGTTTATAGCCCATAATCTTGCAGTGGTTGAATATATAAGCGACAGGGTAGCAGTTATGTATGTGGGAAGAATCGTGGAACTGGCAAAGACAGAAGAGCTTTTCTTTGACCCCAAACACCCATATACGGAGGCATTGCTCTCTACGGTTCCCGATATAGATCCGGAAAGAAGAAGAGTGGAGATCGAGCTGGAAGGCGAGATAGCGAATCCTGCGGATCCGCCCGACGGATGTTTATTCCACCCCCGATGCAGGTATGCAAAAGATATCTGCAAAAAGGAGGCGCCTCAGCTTATGGATTTATCGACAGGCAAAGAAGATGATCATTTTACCGCATGCCATTTTGCGGATAAGCTTCAATTGACAGGGGTAAAATAAGTATTTATTAAATGAAAAGCGTTCTGTATCCATACAGGAGCTTTGTTAAAATTTTAAAAATTGACAGATAGGCGGACATAAAGGAGGTGACTTGTAGGAATCGCATTATATTGATAAGATATCAATATAAAGGAGGTGGGATCATGGAGAAAGAGATTTATCTGATAGCATTCATATATAAGGCTTAATTTCTTTGCTATAGATAAATCTGAAGCGTAGTTTTGTTAAATCGTATTAAAAGGAAAAGGAGAATCAAATGAAGAAAATATTAATTTTGTTGCTGGTAATTGTTTTTACAGCATCAATCGTATCAGCAGGAGTTGGCTGTAAGGGAGAAACTGTAGAAGAAACTACAGAAGAAACCGAAGAAGAGGCCAAGGAAGAAGCCAAAGAAGAAGAAGAAGCCGATGAAGAAGCCGCCACAGAAGCCGGAATACCATTTCCGGAACCTGGCAAAACTCTAATCTACAATGCTGATGCCTGGGAAGAAGAAATAGGAATGGCTCTGGAGTACAAAGAAGCTCCCATGCTGGCAGAAATGGTAGCAAACGGTGAGATTCCGGCTCTGGAAGACAGGCTTCCCAAAAATCCTTTAGTAATCAAGCCATCTCAGGAAATAGGCCAGTACGGAGGCACCTTAATGTTCAAGCTCCCGTCAAATCTGCGTATGGACTTTGGTTATGAATTTGTATGCATGTGGCACGCAGACACCAATTACGGCATCTATGATAATGTGATTGAAAGCTGGGACGCAAATGAAGATGGCTCAGTGTACACTTTTCATCTTAGAGAAGGGTTGAAATGGAGCGACGGCGTTGACTTTACAGCTGATGACTTCATGTTCTGGTATGAAGACTTCGCATTAAATGCAGACATTAATGAAGCAGTACCCAATAAGATTGTGGTCGGTGGCGAACCCGGAGTATTCAAGAAGATCGACGACTATACTCTTGAGATCTCGTTTGCAGCCCCTTATGCATTGTTTATTGAAAATCAGGGCAGATGGCGGCCGAATATGTATATGCCGGCTCACTATATGAAGCAATATCATGCTTCATATGTTGCAGAAGCTGAATTGGATAAGCTTGTAGCGGATGAAGAATTCGGTACCTGGGTAGAGTTATTTATGGATAGGCATGGTGATTGGGATCCCCTGAATGTTATGGGTCGTCCAACACTGTCTGCATGGATAAGAATGCACGATACGGATCAGCCCGTACAGACTTTTGTCCGAAATCCATATTATTTTAAAGTGGACTCAGAGGGCAATCAGCTGCCGTATTTGGACCAAATAGAAGGCACCATATCAGAAGATCCCGAGGCTCTGCTGCTGCAAACTATGGCAGGAGAGTTCGATCTTATAAACGGCGCCTATATAGGACAAGTAGAGAACCGGGGATTGATAATGGATAGTGCCGATACGGGAGAATATGGTTTGTGGCCGAATGTGAGCCCCGAGGTGTTTGGAACTCTTCTGGGGCGGGCTGGCTTTAACATGTCCAGCACTGATCCGGTGCTAAAGGAGCTCTTTAATGATAAGAACTTCCGTATTGCCCTGTCTATCGCTATAGACAGAGATGAGATGAACCAGTATCTATTCGATGGACTGGGAACACCAGCACACATGAATGTACCCTACGGCACTCCATTCTATGGGGAAAATCTCTTCCAGGACTATCTCCAATTTGATGTGGAAGAAGCCAAGAGGCTTCTGGATGACCTTGGCCTTGATAAGCTTGATGCGGATGGCAACAGGCTTCGTTCAGACGGCAAACCATTAGATATGGTCTGGTTAGTAGCTGATAACCTGCCTGGCTATGAAAAGGCATCCAGCCTGATGGCTGAATACTGGGAAGAGTTAGGCATTACCGCAATAGTCAAGCCGATGAGCCATGATATGCTGAAGGAACAGAGAGAAGCAGGCAATTATGATCTGATAATGACCGGAGGAGGCTATGGTGCCTATGGTCCCAGCAATCCGCTTATGGTGAATGCTGCCATGCCAACGGATATAAATTATGTCATGGCGCCTCAGTGGGGCATATGGGTAGAATCAGGCGGAGAAAAGGGCGACGAACCTCCGCAGGCCATAAAGGATATTGTTGCGCTGAGGGATCAAGCTATGAGTTCCGGCGATCCGGATAAGAGAATTGCGCTGACAATTGAAATACTGGAAATCCTGAGTGAAGAGTTTTATAACTTTGGCGCTGTAGTAGGCCCTCCGGGATCTACATACTGGATTGTCCGCAATAGGGTTGGCAATGCTACCAGGAATCCGGGAATGATTCATGCCGGAGAATGGATCTTTGGACCTGTAGCGCAATTGTTTATCAAAGAATAGGCGTATTTACAGATCATAGCTTTAAAATAAGCTAGAACAGTACAGCCGCGGAGAGATATTCTCTCCGCGGCTATTTTTATAGGGATATGATTATCCGGGTTTATAAGTCTTATTTAAAACGAGGAGCAGAAATGAAAGAATTATTCTTTTTTGATGACTGGATGCTGAGAGAAAGCCGGGGGCTTGACCGTAAATACGGCCGGCCCGGGCAAATAAAGGAAGTAATAATAAAAAAACATCCCGAGCTCGAGCTGATAAGAGGAGCAACAAAAATCTATTATGACGGGGATGTTTCAAAGTATGTTACATATATGGACTGTACGCAAAAGAGCGATAAGACAAGATTTCTTGTGAGGATCGAATCAGAGGACCCCGGCGACTGGCCGGAGCTTCAATTTGCTTCCGGAGGGGAACCGATGTGGAAGCGCGTTAAGAACGGATCTGTAATTATGGATCAATACGGCAATCCTCTGTCATGCTTTAATATGCTTTCCCTAAAGGATACTCCATTGGCCAAAAAGGGATATTTTATAAATTTCTATAGATATCAAAATAGTAATGGCCGGCATAATGCGGCCATCGGCTTTTCCCGGGATGGGGTGCATATAGATGTGGATGATAAAACGAGCTGGATACCGTATTTCAGCGATACGACAAACCCTGCTTATTATGATCCGGGAACGGGGCAATTCATAATATACTGCCGCCCCGGTTTTGTTGATAGAAGGGTAGCCATAGTGACCTCTGCCGATCTAAGGACCTTTAGCGAGCCGATAGTCGTCATCCAGCCTGATTCGGAAGATCCGGTGGGGCGCGAGTTCTATGGCATGGAAGCCGTGTCTGTGGGGGATGGCATGCATATAGGCATATTATCCATATATGATACGGAGCCGACTGAAAAGGCATGGCCAAAAATGCAGGGGGTATCTAATACATATCTGGCTTACGGGCATAATGCATATAACTGGTACCGGGGTTCCAGAGAACCGTTTCTTGCCCGGACGGGAGCGGGGACGCCATTTGGGGGCCAGGTCTACTGCGGTCCTCCCATCCTCTTCCCGGATAATACCTGGAATTTTGGCGTTATGGGAAGTGCGGTGGAACATGGGGTTGCTGTAGAAAAGGATGTTCCGCCGGAATGGAAGCAAACCTGGAAGACATATCAGTACAGGCTGCGCCTTGATGGATTTGCATATCTGAGGACAAGAGCCCGGCTGGGGATGATCCAGACAAAAGCAGTCATACCTGATGGCGGGGAAATGACCGTCAATGCCCGTACCGCTATAAGCGGACATGTAAAAGTAGCGGCGCTGGATGAAAAAACACTTGAACCGATTGAGAATTTTACGCTTGATGACAGCGTACCCGTTAAAGGCGACGAGCTATTCGGGAAGGTATGCTGGCGCAACAGGGATAATCTTGATGAGCTGAAGGGAAGGCCGGTTATTTTTGAGGTCCGCCTGAAAGAAGGCGAATTGTACGCGCTCCGGTTCTCATACAGAATGCCTATCGTGGACCCTCCGGCGCCGGAGCAAAAATAGAAATGGGAATTAAAATAGAGTCCATAGATATCATGAAGCCGGTTTGCAGGTATGTCACATTGATATAGATTCTGATGAGATCAACAGATCCTATCATGCGGGTATTGGTATTTCCGGAAAATTCTATTTTATGAAATGTGGGATATTCTGACCTGAAAGGAAGTGTCTGTTAGCCCTCAATATTGCAATATTATTAATTATATTATATTATTACACGAGTAGAAGCACGAGTAATTAAAAAGTTATTTTATTATAAGGTTATTATGGTGACAAGCAAGGACGTAGCTAAATTGGCCGGTGTTTCGAGAGCTACGGTATCAGCTACGGTTAATAAGAACAAACATGTAAGCAAAAAACTCAGGAAAAGGGTAAAAGAAGCTATAAAAGAGCTTAATTATAAGCCGGACGCAATAGCAAGGAGCATGAAGGTAAAATATACCAATATAATAGGAGTTGTCATACCTAATATACTAAGTCCGGTATTCTCATATTTTATCAGCGGAATAGAGGAATATGTAAATAAAAAAGGGTATAACATAATATTGTGTAATAGCGATGAGAATTATAAGAAGGAATATAAAATATTGGAAGTTCTTTACGAGAAGAGAGTTGATGGTCTAATAATTATTCCCACAGGTAATGAAAATGAGGAATATTTAAAAACTAATATAATACATTTTAAAAAACCTATTGTATTTTTAGATAGAAGGATAAAAGGAGTAAAGGCAGATTCAGTTACCGGGGAAAATAGTGCCGGAGCATATAAAGCAACCGAATTTTTAATTAATTCCGGATATAAACATATAGCCATTATCACACATGATACAAATATAGTTCCAGGTTTAGAAAGACTAGAAGGATACAAAAAGGCTATTATTGAAAAAAATATTAAAATTGAAAAAGAATATATAAAAAGCGGCGGTTCTACCGAAGAAGACGGATATAAATCAGCTAAAGAATTATTGAGTAATTCAAAAATAATTCCAGACTCCATAATAGTCTCTTCTAATCACTTGATGTTAATCGGGGTCATTAAATATTTAAATGAAAATAATTTTAATATACCTGAGGATATTGGAATAGTTGGATTTGAAGATCTTCCCTGGTCCAGGTATTTATCTACTCCGGTCAGCGTGGTCTCGCAGCCAATATATGAAATGGGCAAAAAAGCCGCAGAAATTCTTATTGAGAGAATTATTAGTAAAAAACCTGATTATCAAATAAAAAATATTTTATTTGATTCAGAATTAATAATAAGAGAATCTGTCAAATCAAGTAATAATTAAATGAGATGATATTTTTTTACGAATAACTACACGTGTAGCTGAGCAGAGAAAGGGGTGATGCTAAATAATTATTTTTTAGTAAAAGCTATTGAAAAAGGAGATTATTGTAAAGAAAGGGGGTTAAAAAAGATAAAAATTATTTTTTAGCAAAAGATATTGAAAAAGGAGAAAAAGATGAAAAAGATGAAAAAGTATATAATATTATTAGTTACGGGTGTCTTTGTAGCTTCAATGCTATTTGCAGGTATTGGCTGTAATAATGAGACAACTGAAGGAGCTGCAGAAGAGACAGCTGGAGGAACTGCAGAAAATATTACGCTTACTTTTTGGGTAGCATTTGCCGATGTTTACGAATACATAGAATGGGTGGGTGAAAAATACCATAAAGAGAATCCAAATATTACAATAGAGGCCATACTATTTCCCCAACGGGCATTAGATGAAAAGGTTAGTGCTACATTACCTGCTGGAGAAGGCGGGGATATAATTTTCGGTGAGCTTTTTTCATTAAAGCCTTATGCTGAAGCGGGATATGTTAATTTTGTTCCCGATGACTTTGTTTTATGGGCCGAGGATAATTTCCCCTCTGAAGTGATAGAAATTACCAAGCTAGAAGATAATGGCGAGTCTTTTATAATTCCTTGCATATTGAATACAATGGGAACGTACTACAACAAAGATCATTTTGATGAAGCTGGTTTAACCAGTCCCCCTGAAACCATGGAAGAACAAATGGAATACGCCAAAAAATTAACTAAATATGATGATGATGGTAATATAACCAGAGTAGGATTAGATTTAAGATTAGGAGGCGGTGGCTGGGGAATCGCCGATAAGTTCCAGAACCAGGCAATGATACCTTATGGTGTTAAATTTGTTGAAGGAACAGATGGTAAGTGGAAGGCTGCATACAATAATGAACAGGGAGTAGAAGCTGTATCATATTATTTAGATGCTGTACATAAATATAAAGTAGAGGGGCTAGAAACTAAATCTGACGCCGAAGCTTTTGGTTTGGGAGTAAGTTCTATGTTTGAAAGAGAATCATGGGTAGTAGGTTATTTAAAAAACAATGCTCCTGAAATAAATTATGGTACTTCTTTTATGCCAAAAGGACCGGGAGGCTGGGGAAATCTTATCGTTACCAGCGGAACAATTGTTTCTGAAAACTCCTCTTACAAAAAAGAAGCCTGGGATTTCATTAAATATTTTGTCAATGATGAGAATGCTGTTGAATTAGTAAGTCAAACGGGTTGGCAAGCAAGTAGAATCAATGTAGATTATAGTGATGCATACAAAGAAAATCCTGAAATACAGACTTTTATTGATTCACTAACTACACCTGGATATGGATTAGTTACTTATGATGTTATCCCGAACAATGTTGAGTTTCGTACTAAATTTGGAGAGATGTTGCTGGAGATTCTAAAAAATCCCAAGTTTTTAGATGATTCAGAAGCAATACTCAAAGCTTTAGATGAAATGGCTATCGAAACAAATAGAATGTTTGATGATTATGGAGTTTTAGCTGAGTAATTGTTTTTATATCCATAGATAATTATTCTCAGCAATCTGCTACTTAATGCTTAGTTGTAAAATGGTGAGTGTTAAGTAGCAGATAATTATATTTAACATTATAAAAGATCTGGTTTATCATTAAGAATTACTATGAAAAAAAATATTTATAAATTATTTGGGAAACCGAATTCAATAAAGAGGATGCAAATAAAATTTATTTGCATAGTTTTCATACCAATTATTTTGTTATTTTTAGTAATACGTGTTTTCCCTATTATTTCAAATTTTGGTTTGTCTTTAACCAATGCACATTTAATAAGGCCGGTAACAAAATTTATAGGTATGGATAATTTTATTTTTTTATTTAAAGACAATCAATTCATTAGAGCATTTATTAATTCATTAAAATTTATCATAATAGCAGTTCCGGCTCAAATTTTGTTAGGACTATTTATTGCTATTCTTTTAAGTCGAAAAATTAGAGGAAAAAGAATTAAATTTGAAGGTTTTTTTCAAACGCTATATTTCATTCCCTACCTTCTTCCCACAGTTCCCACGATAATTATATGGCGATGGTTTTTTAGTCCGGGTAATTTCGGTTTAGCAAACTATTTGTTAAAATTAGTTGGCATTTCAGCAATTAATTGGACGGGTGATCCCGATATTTTAATTCTTGTTATTATTGGTATTCACGTATGGAAACATATAGGATTTTTTATTATTGTTTTTCTGATAGCATTAAAAGCTGTGCCCAGAGATATTATTGAAGCAGCAAGAGTAGATGGTGCAAATTCATTGAAGACTATTATAAATATAGAATTACCAATAATTAAACCAACATTACTTTTTGGAACCGTTTTGGCGTCTCTTTTTTCCTGGTCAGCTTTTACCGAGATTTACACGATGACTCAGGGATCTGATGTATCCAG